>JAZODZ010000132.1:0-3445 GCA_045597285.1 Myxococcota bacterium | reverse complement strand
AGATACCGATGGGTGTGGATTACAGGGGGAAATGTGAGTTAGAATGGCCAGAGTTTGATGGAGATCTGGGATGAATGAAGGGCGCGAACCATATTGGAAAAGCATAGAGTCGAGAAAAGAAGCTATTCTTGCCTCGGATCGCGAACGTGAATCAAAGGAAATGGCGCAGTTTTCCAGCAGTGATCCTGTCAAGGTTGTGAATCGGGATTTGCTGAAATTCAAAGGCACGGTTTGTGTCGCAGCCATTGGCGGGATTGGCGCGATTGTCCTGGGCTTTTTTGGATCTTGGTGGATAGCCCTTGTCGTATTGGTGATCATGGCTGGTGGCGGTTTTCTTTACGGTTCCACGGTGTTGCGTCATCGAACGAAAGTGGTGAAATACAGTATGGTTCGCGAAGTGGTGACGTCCTATTTTTCGCCCGAGGTATATCTGGCAAGCCGCGACGTGTCTGACGATGTCCTTGATGAAGCTGATATCGTCCCGGACTGGGACTCAGCCTCGATGAGCGATTACTTTTCAGGGAATTGGAAAGGAACGCCTTTCCAGTTCGGTGACGTCAGCATTTTCCGCAAGGACGGGCATAAGAAAGAGTGCATCTTCAGCGGCCAGCTGTTTATCCTCGAAACCGGGTTTGAGCTTCAGACGGGGATTTCAATTCACGAACGCAGCGAGCCACTGTCTGAAGAAATGTATGCCGGAATAAAGAACTCTGATCGTTTTTTTATGACCGGCAATCAGCAGTTCGACCGTCAGTTTGAAGTCCATTTGGGCAAGGCTGACAACGTGAACGGTTTCGAACAGCATAGCGAGGGCGTTTCGCCTGAAAAACAACGCGAAAGCGCCCACCGGATTCTCGACGTCATTGCGCAGGACATTATAGAGGCGGATTCCTATGCCGTTTCGCGAACGCGCATGCGGTTTATCGGCAACCGCCTGTATCTCGCGATTGAGAATTTGCGAGATACCTTCGAGTTGCGCAAGGGTGACGAGGAAAGGATGGACGAGCTTCGCGGGCGGTTCGATGAAGAAGTACGCGACATGACGCTCTATCTCGATCTCGTGACGAGAGGGCTGGAACGGTTGAAACCCAAGGAAGAAAGCCCTTCGGAAAACGGTAAGGACTAGCGTTTGTGCGCCCATTATGATGTGCGCGGCGTAGTGCAACTAGCCGCGCACCCGATGCGTATGCCTGACGATGCCGGGCCTGAAAGTTCATTTTTCCAAAGTACTTCCTGTTGGAAGCTGTTTCTCTGTCAGCATCGTCAGGCATAGCATCGGTGCCCCAAATGCTTCAAAAATGGGAATGTTGAAGAACTGTTCTTGTCACTGTCGTGCGTAATTGTGTAGAATAATGATTTTGGCATTTAAGCCTGTAGATGAAGGAGAACCCGATGCATTTTCATAAGATTGGGGCGCTGTTGATGGCGTCAATGCTGATGTTTGGCAGTGTTGATGCGTATGCGCAGAGTCATTATGCAACGAAGCAGGCGCAGGAAAATTACGATACAGGTATCAAGCTCGAACGCGAGGCAGACGAACGCGGCGATACGTCGTACCTCGAACAGGCTGAGAAGGAATACCGTTCTGCGATCAATGCGGAACCCAACATGGTTCAGGCTTATATTCGTCTTGGCTATGTCCTGTATGCGCTCAAACGTAGCGATGAAGGCGTCCAGCTGCTCGGCGAGGCATTGAAAAAACATTCGGATAACCTCGATTTGAAGCACTATCTCGGGCTGAATCTTTACCAGACCGGAAAAACAGACGACGCGGCGGCGCTGTTGCAGGAAGTCGTTGCCGAACGCAAGGATTTGCCAGAGGCTTACTTTATTTTGGGCAAAATCAGCCTCGACAAGGGCGATTCCCTCAAGGCGCAGTCGTATTTTGAGCAGTACGCGGCGACGATGCCGAACGATGCCCATGCCTATCGTGCGCTTTCATCGGCTTTTATCCAGGCGAAGGATATTTCCGGGGCCGAATCGGCGCTCGCGCGATTGCTCGAACTCGCACCCGATGACGTTATTGCCAAGATCAATATGGGACACGTCAAATACGAGCGCGGTCAGATCGATGAAGCCGTCAAATTCTATGAACAGGCTTACAAGCAGGATTCGAGGCGTTCTGAACTGCTCTATACGATTGCCAGCGCGTATTACCTTTCCGGCCGCTATGAGAATGCCATTGCCGCATTCGCGAATGTCCTCGAAAAAGACCGCACGCACATGGGTGCTCAGTATTTTACGGCCGATAGCGAGCTGAAACTCGGTCATCTCGACAAGGCCGAGCAGCTCTTCAAGGAACTTGAGGAAAAAATGCCCGATTATCGGTACCTCAAGCTTAAACTCGCCTATATTCGAATGCTCCGCGGCGAACCCGGTGCCGAAAAAGAAGTCCGCAAGCTGATGAAAGAATCGGACAATGCCGATGATCTCCATTTCGGTGCCGTCATTCTCAGACGCGAGGGGTTTGTCGACGATTCCATCGCGATCCATACGAAACTGCGCGAAAATAACATGGATCAGAGCATTTACGGCATTTATCTCGCCCGCGAGTACCTCGAGGCACGCGAATACAAACAGGCATCCGATATCCTGATGCAGATTCTCGATGAAAGCGTAAACGACACGCTCGCCTGGGAAATGCTCAGCATGACGTTGCTCAATCAGGGCGAAGAAGCCATGCTGTTAGGCGATTTTGAACAGGCACGTTCATTTTTTGAGCAGGCGCTCTCGATGGATGTCCACGCGACCGAGGCGCACTGCTGTTTCTCGCAGCTCGCGTTGCTCGAAGGCAATCTCGATGAGGCATTCCAGTCGTTCCAGATGGCCGAGCAGATTTCGGCCGGTGATCCGAACGTCATCCGACTCGCGGCGCAGTTCGATATGATGGACGGCGAATTCCAGTACGCCGAACAACGCCTCAAGGAACTCGAAAAGAATGAGTCGGCAGAAGTACTCGGCGGATCGGGGTTCTATCTGATGGCCGTCGCACAGTCGAGCCTCGGAAAATGGAACGATGCGGCGAATTCCCTTAAAACCGCCGAGAAATTCGGCGTCATCGATTCGCCTGCGTCTTCGACGATCGCGCTTCAGGCGGCCATGAATGCCTATAAGACAGAGAATTTCGAGGAATTGCCGCACCTGTTGGAAGAAGCCGGGCAGAATAAAGATGGCCTGAACGAAATCGACCGCGTGCGCTTCGATTATCTGAGCGCCGTGAGCGATATCCGAAACAAAAAATTCGGCCAGGCAAAAAATGCCCTCGAAACCGTCAAGCGTGAATTCGCCGATTTGGATTCGGACGTCAAGGCACAGCTCATCGAGGGCGGAAAGCTCGATGTTTCTTTCGAACTCGCCTACGTGTATTACGAAACCGGCAATTATGACAACGCGTTGTCGCTCCTGAGTGGCAAGAACACGAGCGAGTCGAAATCCCTCGAGGCTG
>JAZODZ010000131.1:0-3293 GCA_045597285.1 Myxococcota bacterium | reverse complement strand
TGAATGCGCTTGAACAGGCGCTTGTTAGGTTGCGTTCGTTGTTGTAGGATCGAACAAGCGCCGCACGCGTATCGCAACGCGATAGCGGGCGGCCAAGAGGCCGTATCGCCGCAGGCGATAGGCCGAAAAGCGAGGCGTGGCGAGCGAGCCGAGCGAACTGGAAATAGGCGGAATAAGGGAGATTGAGATGATGGCGAGTGGGATGAAATTTGTTTATTTGGGCGTGGGCGGCCAAAAGAAGGTTTTTATTCTTGGGCCGGAGCATCCGAGAGCCGTGATTGGGCGAAACCCGGATTGCGAAATACTGACCGACTTTGTGCAGGTTTCGCGCATTCATGCAATTTTGGAATGGGAGAATGGGCACGTGTTTTTGTCGTTTCCGCCGACCGGGGCCGCGACAAACGGTTTGGAGGTGTACGGCAGGCACTTGAGGGCGAATGAGCGGGTTGAAGTGTTCTCGGGCACGCGGCTTACCGTGGGGACGTTTTGGGTGCAGGCATACGATGTGAATCAAATACTGGACGACAACTTCGAACCAATGTCGATGCAACCGATGTGGCAACATACACTCTTAGGTTATGGGCCGCCGCCGTATTCGAATTCGCAGAATCGCGGAGTTAGTGCGGCAGCGCAGGCGGCACCATTGCCAATGAGCAATGGCCCAGCGCCTTGTATTTATGGGCCTTTGGCGGGTTTTCAGAATTTGCAGCTGAATCCACCGGTGCCGTCGAATACGCCTTATGATCGGCCATCGTCATATAACGGCCCTGCAATTGGAATATATGGGCCGCCTCCCGGTGTTCAAGGGTTGGGCGTTCAGGGAACGCCATGTCAGAACGACTCACAATCGCAGAAAGATAAAGATGAGAAATAGCGAGAGACGTGCTAAACGCACGTCTTTATATTATTCCCAATTACGAACAGCCTCATTATAATATGTAATGAGAAGCGGTTTTGACATACTATTAATTTCTACAGTTACCACACTTTTATGTCGATAAAGATTGTAATTTTTATGTGGTAGATAATGCTAATCGTGATTATGCTAATCGTGATTGAATGCAAATGGCGTAACAAAACAATTACCGAAGATGTTCTGCAAACACTTGTTGAACGCAGTATGCTCATCGATATGACGCAACGTTATTACATCCTATATTCCAAAAGCAACTTTTCACAAGAATGTCAAAATGCCGCAAAGCGCCTCGGCATTCAACTGATTAGATTCGAAGAAATGATGGCATAAATGAGTTGGGTTCGCAAAGGCGTTTCGATCATTCCGCCCAGTTTAAAATCAACGCACTTTTTCAGACCTTATTCAATATAGAGCTCCTTCCAGCTCCTTCCCCACATTGCTGACACTGTGTGCACAACGTGATATAATCATCAAGGCCGGGCGTATCGCTCGCCGATATCCTCGGTCAGGATAAAATAGACAATTCAAAAATAAATGCACCCGATGGAGAAACATTGGCGAGCGATAGCCCGGCGCGTGCGCGTATCGGCGAATGAAGGCTGTTTTATCCGAATACAGAACGGGAACGAGTGACGGATGATTCGCCGATAGCGCACGCTCCCATAAAAAATCAGGAGCCAACCAATGAGCATTGATGTGACTGTTTCGACTGCGCTTCCCATGGAACCGCAAATTTTCCTCGCCGCGCAGGCGCTTTTGAACGGCGAAATCGTCATTTTTCCGACCGAGACCGTGTACGGCATCGCGGCAGACGCGGCCAATGACGAGGCCATCAGCCACCTGATTTCATTGAAAAACCGCCCGGATAACAAGCCATTCCCGGTGATGGTACGCGACCTCGCCATGGCCGAAACCCTCGTCGAACTGGGCGCTGCAAGAGAACTCGCCAGCGACTACTGGCCGGGGCCGCTCACGCTCGTTCTGCCCCGAAAAGCCTGCCTCTGCGACGCCTGTGTCTGCGACGGCATGATCGGCATTCGATGCCCAAACCACCCCGCCGCCCAGGCCATCCTCAACATCGCGAACATCCCGCTCGCCGTACCGAGCGCAAACGTCACCGGCGAAAAGCCCCCCACGACATCGACCGAAGCTCGCCGGGTCTTTATGTACCAGGAGATCGCGTTCCGAATCCTGCAGCCCAACGCCACCGACGGCGTGCCGACCACGGTGCTGAAAATCGAGCCGACCAAATGGACTATCCTGCGAAAAGGCCCCGTTTCCGCCAACACAATCCGCGAATATCTGCCGCAAGGAGTCACGCTTTGCGAAACCTAATCAAATCCACCACGATTCGAACCATCGCGCTTAGCCTGTTGGTATGCGGCCTTTGCAGTTGTGCCTGTACGAACGACAACGATTCAAACAAGCCGACGACACCTGTTCAGCCGGATCCAAAACAGCCCGAACAGCCGGATCCAAAACAGCCCGACAAAAAAACTGTCCGCGTCGCCACCTGGAACGTGCATCGCTTCTTCGACCTGACCTGCGATTCCGGCACGTGCGGAAGTGGCCAGTACGAGCCGGCCAACACGCAGAACTATTTCAATAAAAAAGTCGAAAAAATCGCTAACGGCATCAACGGTCTCAACGCCGATGTCATTCTGCTCCAGGAAATCGAATCCGAGATGTGTATGAATTCGATTCAGGTGAGCATTGGCGCAAACAATTATCCGAACTTCGCGTTTGGCGAAACGGGGACGGCGGCTTCCCTCGACGTCGGCATTTTCACTCGCGGCACGATCGACAAGGTGACCGTGCATCGCAACGATCACGTCTTCACGTTGTCGGACGGTACCGAAAAGAAACTCGCCCGCGAGCTGCTGCAAGCCGAAATCACGCTTCCAAATGGCGAGCAGCTGACGGCATTTACGACGCATCTGGTCTCGAAGGCGACCGATGCAGTCGGCGAACGACGCCTCCGCGAGGCCGAAGTGGTGCAGCAAATACTCGCCAGTTACGTTGCGGAACATCCGGGACGCCTCATCGTGTTCGGGGGCGACCTGAACGATAACCCCGATTCCGCGCCAATTCAGGCGATCGGCAAAGACGGCGTACTCGTCAGCGTCACGGACGGGCGCCCGGAAAGCGAAATCACGACGTGGTCTGGAACGGACGCGCTCGATCACATCTTCATTCCGGTCGGGCTCAAATCCGCACAAAAAGAAGCCGTCATCGTGTGCGGCGAAACGACCGCCCAGGGGTACAGCGACAGCGATCACTGCGCCTTGCGCGTCGATTTCGAGTTCTGAAATCAGCTCTTTTTTGTGTCGGCACGCCTATTGACATACGGCGTGCCCGCCGCGCTATTGCATACGCG
>JAZODZ010000130.1:0-6316 GCA_045597285.1 Myxococcota bacterium | reverse complement strand
CATCGTTTAGACGGTCTAATCCAATTACCTTCTTCATCACAAACTTCCGCAAAATCGTCTTTGCATCGCTTATCTCCAGGCTTGCATTCCGTATCATATTCAACACAAACACCATCTTTGCAGTATTTGGATTTAGGACATTGCTTACTAACCCAATTATCATCTATGCACTCAAAATATAAACCTGAATTACTTTCATCACATTTTGTCCCTTCGGCTTTGCACTTATAACATGCACCTGTCTTTGTATTGCAACCAAATTCACATGGTTTTCCAACAGCCCAGTTTCCATCCTCAGTGCAAACTTCAAAATTATCTCCATTACATCTACTGTCATTAGGAGTACAATAAGCAATGCACTCGCCATTTTCACAATACTCTGATTTAGAACACTCTTTCTTATACCATTGACCGTTGTCCTGGCATATCCAAAGCAGTCCGTCTTTGCAATCCTTCTTCCCCGGCTCGCACTCCGGCTCGCTCGTACCATTGGTCACGCATTGACCATTTTTACAAACTTTTAATTCATCGGCGCAATTGTGCTGGTCCCAAATCCCATTTGTATTACATGAAAAGACAATATCCCCAGAACACTTATTGCTCACACCGGGGGTACATTGCGGATAGCACACATCATTCTGGCATCCCCCCGCACACTCAATGGCTTCCCACTTGCCATCGTTCGTACACTGTTTGTTCCCTTCATCCGAACAATGAATCGAGCCCGGCTTGCATTTGCAATCCGCCTGTCCCTCACTGGAACACCCCAATTCGCACGGTTCTTCCTTCCAGTCATTACCTAAACAAGTTCTGAGTTTGGAGTCTTGACATTTTTTTGTCCCTGGCGTGCAAATATTACATTGCTTAGAATTGTAGCAACCTAAATTGCAACTTTGGTAATTCCACACACCGTTTACGCATGTTTTAATCTCATTAACCTTACAATCTATGTCGTTGTTATTACACTCGTTACAAATGCCCTTATCATTCGCCCCCGTATGACATCCCCATCCGAGCGAGCAGGCGGAAGCCTGATATTCGCCATTGTTACAAATATAATAAATATTGTTGTCACATTTGGTATCTACACCATTGCGACAATCGCCACAAGTACTGCCATCTGCCTTGCACGAATGTTGTTCAGGACAAGGAGAAGGTTGTTCACCGCTAGGCCATAACAGACCGATATTATTGCTGTCATTATAACAGATGTTTTTGGGCTCATCTGCACATCCATCAATATCATCATTACAATACATTTGCGCAGGGCACTCATGCTTGTCTTCAGTCCACAAGCCATTTTGACAAATATTATATTCAGTCGGCGAAACACATCGTCGCTTCAAAGATATCACACTCTCGTCGCATTGTTTGCACGCCGTGGCATTCGCACATGAACCTGCAACACCATTCAAATCCGGACACTTTTCTCCTTGCGTCGCCATAACGTTGTTCACACAACGATAAACAAATCCGTCTTTACAAAAATCGTCAGTGCACGATTTGTCGCAATCCGTGCCTTCCGCATTGCACCGAACCAGGCATTGGACGGGCTCTTCATAACCGGATTTATCATCTTTACAATTTTTCAATTGTCCATCTGTGCAAATACTGCTTTCACAAGTGGCACAACTATCCCCAGTTTGGTTGCATCCGAGCGGGCATGCTGTGGCTTCTTTATAACCGGACTGATCGTCTTTACAAACCCTTAAACTGCCGTTCTCGCATTTATTGCCAGTACATTTGGCGCATTTGGTGCCCGATTCATCGCATCCCAGATCGCATTTTTGGGCTTCTTCATACCCCGATTGATCGTCCTTACATATCTTTAAACTGCCATTTTCGCATTTGTTGGTATCGCATTTGGCACACCCATTCTTTTCGGGATTGCAACCATAAACGCAGTTCTTGCAATCGAAATTGCACGATATGCCCGCATCATCGCATTTGTCAGAGCATTCTACAAAAAACTCGTAATGAGGATCCGTGCCTTGCGTAGATTCCATACACTCATACAATTTGTTAAATTTGCAGCGTGTCTTGCCGACTTCAGAACACTTCAAGCTGTCAATGCACTTGCCATCTTGACCACAGCCCTGCTCACATTTCTCTTCTTCCCACAACCCATCGGGCATACACACTCTCGACGTGTTGGCATTCTTGCATTCGGTTTGATTGAGACTTTCATCCTTGTTATAAACACACGAATTTCCTTCCAGATTACATCCAAGAATCGACACGCAAATAATGCTCGCAACAAACAAACTGACTTTTTTCATATCCGCTCCTGACCCGGTTCAGTCAAAAACTATAAAACCTAAAAATTTTAGCATAAATTCAATGATTTAGCAATACATCTGGTAGCTTGTTCCGAAGATCCGTCCAAAACTCTCCCCTCTGTCCCTTACACTCGCCCCGGATTGCTAATTGCTAATTGCTAATTGCTCCCCACTCATGGTCTACTACAACGAACACTTGCCACCTGAGCATCCACCGGGACAGCTCATATCCTCCCAGGTTCCATCCTCCTTACATCTTTGAGCACCAGTCGTATAAACACAATATATTACACCTGGCTTGCATTTGCATTTGGCATTGCCGTTGACCCCCTCACACGTAAACTCGCACGTCTCTTCCTTCCACGATATTCCCAAACATGTTCGTAACGTGGAAGCGCATTCATTGCATTGCCCCGTAAGATTATTGCATCCAAAATCGCATTTCACTTCTGCCCACAAGCCGTCAGCCTGACACTCTTTCGCCGTATTCGTATCCTTGCATCGATATTCATTCAATGATTTATCAACATTATAATGACACGAATTTCCTTCTAAACTGCATCCCAACATCAAAATGCTTATCACGCCTAAAACTAACAAACATAAATATTTCATCCCCAGCACTCCTGACCAAGACAAAACCTATAACCCATGTTTATGTTAGCAATCTCCCCCTGTTTTGGCAACTTGCAATTTCCCCACACTAGGGCCGATCCAAATTTGCCCTTTGGGCAGGCAAATTTGGGAAAAATGAGGGAGAAACGCTTTGATCCCCCGGTAGGCGCTACGCGCCAACCGGGGGCTACAAAACTGGAAGCCCTACGGGCTTCGTTGTCTCACGACTTTGCGCCACTCCACTTTCCCCCAACATCCGCCAATTGCTAATTGCTAATTCCCACTTTTACTCCCCAAGTTCCGCTGTTCTGACCAGCCGGAAGCCAATCTGCGACCCACCGCGATCGGGTGGATAACAATTATATTCGCCTTCCATGTCAAATGATGAGCCCGCAAGTGCCCGGCACCACCCCGTCGTCGGCCCCAGCGTGTTATGCTGATTCGCAGGCTCCTCATCGATATCGTCGCAGAATACGCCCCAACAATAGCCTTCGCTTGGCCCGTACCAATCCCATTGCCATTCATAGATGTTACCGTGATGGTCGTACAGGCCATCCTCATCCCTCTTCGCCGTATCGATCGGGTAGGTGCTAAAACAACCTTGTTTCCATCCCCAATCGAGGTCGATGCAATTATCGGCAGATGGACGGTACGCATAATCTACGCGATCCGTATTCAATACCCTCGACTCTTCCGATGTCGGCAACCTGTACCCCTTGCAGTCCAACCCCTTGAACGTCGCATTCCGGCATACAAACCTGTCATCCTTGATTTCGCACTTCTCCAGTTTGTAGCATTCCTCGAATCCCTCTGCCTTGGAACGGGCATTCGCATACGCAAGCGCATCGTACCAGGTCACGTTTTCGACCGGCCGGTTTCGCGAATCATTCTCTTCGTATGTAGCGATACTCAATGTATCCGTACTGGATTTATCGGTCACGTCTGTCCAAAAATACGATGGATTTCGCCCCATCCGCTCCTTGAATTCTTGCTGAGTCACCGGCTTTAAATCCATATAGAACGGACGCGCAAAGTGCTTCTCGATATAAAATCGCTCATTCGGATTGAACATTTTCATCCCATCGGGGGCGGGTTTAATCTTATCAGGTTCCGACTTGAGCGATTTGGAATACCGATATTTTAGATTCCTTATCGGCCAGTTATAATCCGCGTCGTTCGAATAATATAATCGAATTTCTCGCTTTACCTTATTCGGCGAATCTGCCAGCTGATAAATGCGCGTCAGACGATGTTCTTTATTATATTCAAATCGATATAATATATTTCCCTTATTGTCCGTAATTTGAACCGGGCAGTGATTGCCCTCTTCATATACCAACGACATGGAACTTTTCTTTTCTTCCGAACAGTCATCCACCGCCGCCAAATGCCCCGATTCATCAAATTCAGTACAAACCTCACTTTTCTCCCTAAAAGACTGCGAATCCGTTTCGAAATGCGAGGTCGTCACTCTGACGGGCAATCCGACATCGTTATATTCATAGCGAGCAGTTGATTCCAAATCAATTTTCTGTTTGCCGGGATTTAACGTGATGCCATTCGGTTCGATAAAAGACATTTCAAATCCTGACCATACGACGAGACCAAACTCGTTCATGGCGTTGATCTTATCCGACGGCACGGGCAAATGGGATGGATAAAAATCCTCAAAATGCAACGCATCATCATACGAAAACTCAAACGATTCCCCGCTTTCGACGGTATATGTTTTCAGTTCCGGCTCTTCACCGATATTCATCGGCTGTGTATAAATATACCCACTGACATTCACACTCTCATAATACTTGGTCTGATTGCCGGAAATCGTCCCCATCGTCACGCCTTCTTTTTCTGAGTTTCCCGGGATATTAAACTTGATCCATTTGTTGTTGGAAATGCCGACAACCCTCGTCATCATGCCGCCTTCCCATTCCTCAATCAGAACCGGCATCGGCAGATTCTTTCCCTCGCACGACGACATACGCCCCTTTGACACCGCCGGCTCAAACAGGTTTTTAAGGAACATGCTACGATACCTGTCTTTCTGCGAATAATCGCTGAACCAATATTTGGGATATCGAAATGTCTTGTAGGCTTTTTTCAAACAATCGTTGTAACGTTTTAAATATTTCGAAAAAGGCGGCGTAAAGTCTATTTCAGGCGGCACGTAGTCATCGCATACACGCGTACACTCCGATAACGTCCCCGCATCCTTGCAGTCAATGGGATTGGCCTGAACCTCGTGCGCCATCACCCCCAAAGCCAGTACGCAGAAAGCAGACAAACCTATTACCCTAAACTCTATTCTTTTCATCTCTACACCTCATGAACTGGCCAAAACGCCCACCCCACCTTATACCACAACCCGACCATAACGTAACCCGTTACACGCACGGCGTATCGACGGAACGCCGATAGCCGTGCCCCACCAGCGGCGTATGCCGCAGGCATAGCCGCACCCAATGTAGGCACGTGTCGTGACACGTGCCCGCGAGCCGTATGCGCCAACGGCGCATAGCCCGCGCCCCCCAAAAACAATACCGATTATTCTTGCAATCCGTTGTATATAAACGCAAAATCAACTTTTTGGGCGGTGACAGCCATGAAAGAACCGATTCGTATTGAACATAAAAAACGTCGTTTTTACAGCAGTTGGATCGACTATCTATCGTTTAGTCAGGAAGTGCGGGCCCTCGTCGACGTCCTCAATACCGAAATTGCTGCGCCTGACAAAGTCGTGTTCCGGCCGATTTCGCACCCCGCCGGATTCGTGCGACTGCTCACCAAACGACGCCTCACGATTGCCGAAGCCTATATCAAGCTGATTTCACACAGCCAAAGCGTCGGCTATGTCGAACGCATCGAGGCATTGCAAGTGCTCGTGCACCATATCATGCGGCGAAAAGAAAAGCAGAATAATGCAAAGATAAAGGGGGCTGTTTTAAAAGGAATCATCATTGCGCTGGGCATCGTCGATGCCATGATCATCGCATTCATCGTTCTCCTGTGCAGCATTTTTGAAGCGCACTGGTACAATATCGTTTGTTACTGGTTGCTTGGTTTGCTGACGGAGTGTCTTTTGGTCGCATTGATGGCTCAATGGATAACGTTAAAGCGCTTTTTTGTGTGGCTTGGATGTATGTTGTTGGTGATTGGGGGGCTATTCGCCAGTTATCGATATGACCAATATATCAAAGACATTACAATGCCAGGCTATTTCCAATACTATACCTATGCGCCGTTTACTGCCGACAGCTTGGTAAAGACACCCGATGAACCGGCAACACTGCATTTTGACGATATCAATACCGTTCCGCGCATGGATGGGGCAACGGCACTTTATCCCGTCTATGCGGCCATAGCGCAGGCAACTTATCCGGAATCGATGCGCGAAATGGAAAGATGGGATATTACAAAGATCG
>JAZODZ010000129.1:0-11967 GCA_045597285.1 Myxococcota bacterium | reverse complement strand
CGAGCGTATTCGCGACAGCGAATAGCTCGCCAAATGCATCGCGTATGGCCGACGGCCATAGCGATGCGCAAAAAAAAGCCCCTGCCTTACGGCAGAGGCCTTAAGCATTAACGACCACAGCGAGAGGGGATATAATACCAGTAATACCCGAGCTCATCGCGCCAATACTCGCCATCGAATTTCCAGAAGAGATGCTCGTCATCGGCTTTCATGACTTCATCGATCTGGTTCTCGAATTCTACGAGGGCGTTGGGATCCGACTCTTTCAGGTCAACGCGGGCGGCATATTTTTCAGTCGTTTCGATTTCGATATCGAGTGCACGGTTGGAAAGCTCGCGGAGCTCTTCCTGCAGACGTTCGAGACGCTGCTTGCCCTTCTTGCCTGCTTCGACGATGGAGAGCATACGCGTAGCCTCGAGTTCCTGAAGCATATTTTTACCGAGCTGGCTCGAGTTCAGATTGGAATTTCCCTCGATCTTCTTCTTTTCCTCATCGAGCATTTCGATATAGGTCATGCCGCGGCGAAGATCGCGGTCCTGAAGGGAGGCTTCGAGAATCAGCTGCAACGTCTCGTCATAGTCGGACGTGTCGGCATGCTGAACCTTGTGCAGGAAGTCATAGACTTCTTCGGGCTGGAAGAGGCGGGAAACGAGCGTATCGACCTGTTTCTTCATCGGATCGTATGTCGCTTTGTAGTCTGTCAGAATATCGACGACGCGGTCATAATGGCAGTTCGTGTAATAAATCGTCGCCTGGAGGAGCATGGCTTCCGGATAATATTTGTCGCTGAAGAACGGGCTGTTCAGCGTCAGGAGGAGGCCGAGGGCCTTTCCGAAATTATCGACGCGGTAATATGCCCAGCTTGCTTCAAACAGGGCGTCGAGCCACATACGGCTGTCACGCGAAAATGCGTTGTAATATTTGAGGGATGTAGACCAGCTGTTCGATGCCTTTTCACGTTCGCCGAGTTTCCACAGCGTCGAGCCGACCTGATAGAAAACGCGTCCGAGGGCTGCGAGCGTGAATTCACGGAGGCGGAGTTCCTCGGATGTCAACTTCTCGTTCTGGCTTTTCGCGTCGAGCCAGCGGAGGACTTCCTTGAACGATGCAAGGGCTTCATTACCCTTATTCTGGCGGACGAACGTCACACCTTCGAGATAACGGGCTTTCACATAATATGGGCTGTCACTCGACACGTGGGTCATGAAAAACACGACGTCATCGAGGCGTGATTCGCGGTATGCGGCCATGGCGAGCAGGTAGCCGACTTCAGGAGCCAGCGCCTCGGGGATTTCGGCGGGGAATTTGTCGATGAACTTGTCCGACACACGGCTGTAACGGTTCGGCTCACCGGGGAGTTCGCGCCCGATCAGGACCAGATACTGGAGCGACTGGTCGTATTCGGGAATCGCATCATTCATCAGAACCATATCGAACTGGTTCAGGGCCGACTGATAGTAACCTGCATCGTAAAGGGCTCGCCCCAATTCGAAATGAACCTGCGCGGAAATCGCCTGTACCTGCGGATCGGCTGAGTTCAGAAGCTCACCCAAAACCTGGATCGCCTGAAGGCTGTTCTTCGCATCGTTCATTCCCTTGGCATCCAACAGACGTGCATACGCAGGACTCGACGTGTCGACGGCCACGCGCTCCGCAGGTGCGGATGAACCACCATCGTCTTCCGCTCCAAAATCAAATCCGCCTGCACTATCATCCTCTGCCCCAAAATCAAAACCATCCTGCGCTTCCGCCGCTAACGGTGCAAACATCATGATGCTTGCCAACAGTGCCGCTCGTAAGCCAAGTTTTCCTCTCTTCAGATGCATACCTATGTCTCCTTAGCGCCCAGCTCTATGCTGATGACTTCCCTTTTTAATGGCATTGTGTCGTAGAATCTACGCCAATTCATTTCATATCACTTTTCGCACACTATTGTCAATCTCACGAATTTGATTATTCGCGAGCCTGTTTCACACGGCTCGCCGGCATGCCTATTTCGCTCGCTTTGCGCCTCGTTTTGGCCTTGATCACGATGTCTTTGCGACGTTCCGCCCCTCCCCCGACTCGCTCAATACGGCATGCCGTGCCTATTGCATACGGCACGTCCCGGCCCAATCCTAACGGTATAAATACTGAAAACTCTCAGTTTTCCGGACAGCTTTCTCGGCAGTTGTCCTCAACCCGTCAAACACTTCCGACGCGCCCTCTGTCAGCATGGATTCCAGAAGCTCCTCCGTCGTTTTTTCCGGATATACGAGCGTATATTTTCCCTTGATGCCGGCCTTCGTTTTGAGCGCCTCCAGTGCCGTGTTCATGCCCCCGATTTCATCGATGAGCCCCAGTTCTTTCGCCTTGCGGCCCGTCCAGACCTGTCCCGTCGCCAGCTTTTGCACGTCCTCTTTTTTCATCTTCCGCGCATCCGCCACGTGTTCCACAAACTGATCGAGAACGTCCATACCCATCGCCGCAAAGTACTGGCGATCCGTCTCATTGAATTCCCTGAACGGAGACCCGGAATCCTTCAGTTCGCCCGTCTTGATCGTGTGGACATTGACCTTGAAGAATTCCATCAGGTCCTTGAGTTCGAGAACCTGCGAAATCACGCCTATCGACCCCGTCAGCGTCCCCGCATTCGCATATATCGTCGGTCCTGAACACGCCACGTAATAGCCGCCACTCGCCGCCATGTCGCCCATCGATATCACGACAGGCTTTTTGATCAGGCGAATCGACTCGACCATTTCCTGACTCGCGGAAACCGATCCGCCAGGGGAATCGATGCGAACAAGAATCCCCTTTATCTCCTCGTTCTCAATAAATTCATTGACGGTCTTTATCGTTTCTTCGGCGCTCGTAATTTCGCCCTTGATCTCGACGACACCAATTGCATTCGTCTTCAGCTCGGCAGAGCTCAGAACGCCGTACAAACTCCCGGCACACGCAAAAAATGCGATAAAGAAAAACACAAGAATTCCGATCACGACAAGCAGGGAACTCTTTTCGCTCACTTCACTTTTCTTTTCACCCATAGTGGTACCTTCCACACTGTTTATTTTTTGGCAATCCATGCGTTGATGCGCGATTCAGCATCCGGCATGAAACCAAGATTTTCATATTAATTCCCAAATTTCAAATGGATTGGCAATCGAAAATCGTCATCCCGCAACTATTCAGACCGCACCCGCCGCTATCGCAGCACCCTCTCCCAATGGGATATATCCGCACCCGTTAAACAAATCTTTCCAATTGCTAATTGCTAATCCCGACTATTTTCTGCCGCCAGATACAGAAAAAGAGACTCAAAGCGGTGAGTCTCTTTTTCCAGTCGTCATGGCTTCCGTGCCGGTTCCGAACATCCATGTTCTGACGATTTTGGGATATCGTGAACCATCCGTGGTCCTAATCAACACCCTGTCGCGATATCCCTGCATCATCTTGCGTGATAGAATGATGCAAAGCTTTGTCGCCTTCCCTGGCCCTGCGCCTTCCAATCCGGTCGGTGCGGGTTTGTTCTAATTAAATATCTGTCCGGATGCAAGCAAAAAATGTCAAATTTTTAACATTTTGGCATGATTTTTTCCGCATACAAAATACAGTTTTCCCCCTTGGTTTTCAAGCAAAATCGCTTTCCAGTCCTGTCGTCCCTAAATTGGCGAATTAAAGTCGATCCGGCTGTATGCCTGCTTCAAATTCTCGCTCGTTGCCATAAAAATGCCCCTCTGAACGGCTTCCAAAGCTTCTTGCCATCGCAACGAACTCCATAGCTCTACATGCCCACGCTGACCTACCCAGACGACGTCCTTTTCCAGACCAGCAAACTCTTTCCAACCCCGCGCCAACAAAATGCGGCCCTGACCGTCCAGGGCACATTCCATGGCGCTTGCCCCAAAAAATCGATCCAAAAGATCGGCGTCCTCCCCCGGAAGTGCGCTGTATCGATTGCTGAAATCTTCAAATCCTTCTTTGGAAAAGACAAACAGCTGACCGGACAGACCAAACGTCACCATGAGCTCTTCACCCGTATAATCCTCGCGAACGCCCAAAAGGCCTTCACGGAATTTCTTCGGAACAGCCACGCGTCCTTTCGAATCAAGCGTGTGTTCGAATGTGCCTCGGTAAAATTTGCTCAATTTGATCTCTCACTTCCTATTGGGATTATTCCCCACTTTTCCCCACCTAGTATGCACTTTTCCCCACTTATTTGTCAATAACGCGTTTTTCTACGATGTCACTCTGAAAATTTCTCATCGACAACAAGCGAACTTCATTCGACAATTCAAATACAATATGAAATTTAATTCCAATTGTTTCAAAATTATCTAAAAATTATTAAGAATCGCGAGAACAATGATTTTTGCCGCACGATTTTTTTTCATCCGATCGAACACATCCCGGTTACGCCCGACATCAAAATAAAACATCGTCAATCGGCGCATCAATTCTCAGAATCCGATCATTCCTTCCAGGTGGGGACAAGTGGGGAAAAGTTCCAATCAGGTGGAATGGTGTGTGGTTCAGGAACGTTCAATCGGCGGATAAACACAAGCAAATCCCACCCCATCCCCACGGGAGGCAACTAAATCATGGCCTTCGATAGCTGTCGATAAATCGCCCGGAAGAGCAAAAGATTACAGCTCAAGGGTAAAAGCGATTTCCCCTCGAGGTGGCGCGATAACGACAATGATGAGGTCAAAAAAGGCCTACCCGTCACCGAAGCCCGTTGACGATATCAATGCTCACGGCAGGGCTTTCATAAATAAAACCTACGAACAAAGCGTAGATGAGGCTCGTCACGGCGAACACCACGATGCAACATATAATACCGATTCGCCATGGAAACTTTCTAAACATAAGAAGCCAGGAAACTCCCGCCATGATGAGCGACGATCCTATCATCAATAGGATAATCGCCGGATGAATGAGAATCATGATGCCTACGGGAGTCATCTTTTATCCATTATGCGAGGAAAAAATGCGCTGCCACAGCCAAAATGCCGACGGCAAGACAATAGGGGGCAAAATAATGAAAATTTGCCTTTTTCAGAACTTTTTCCAAAACCACGAGACTGACATACCCGACCACGGACGCAACCGCCGCCGCACCAATCACAATGAGGGGGTTACCAGCCTGCATATTGGCCATATCGGGAATGTGAAGCACGACAGCCCCAAGGATAACGGGGATAGAAAGCAAAAAACTAATTTTCGCGCAGTCTTTGGATGCAATGCCCAAAATCAAAGCGGCAGTTATCGTCGTCCCTGAACGCGAAATCCCCGGAAGGACTGCCACGCCCTGGCACAGCCCAATGATGAGCGCTGTCTTCAGGTTGAGTTCGCCATCCGACAATTTCAGCCACCCGCGCTTTTGCGAAAGCCAAAGAATGCCGGCATTCAATATGAGAAGGATTCCGACGATGAGCATACTTCTCAGCTCATTTTCGACGTAATCATTGAGGCAAAGACCGATGACGGCGGTAATAGCCGTCGCCATGAGCAGATAGCCGACAAACTTCAGGTTTGTCTTGGGTACCGAAGAACCAACTTCCCTGAAACACCCAACGCAGATGGAGGCGATATCCTTTCGATAAAAGGCACACACGCTCACCAGCGTCGCCAGGTGAAGAACAAGGTCAAACAGAAGCCCCAAATCCGTTGGCATGATTGAGTTTAACAGAACGAGATGGCCGGAACTCGATACCGGAAGAAACTCCGTGATGCCCTGAAGAATCGCCAACAGAAATGGCGCAATGTAATCTGAAAAAATCATTCATCCGCCTTCATTTTGCTGACAATCCATTCCTTGATGGCTTTTTCCTCGATCTTCCAGCCTTCCTCCGAAAGGCGGACCGTCAGGAACTGCTCATAAAGCCCTCGGATCAGTGCATCCACTTCCTCGATCAGCCCCTGGCGTTCATAGAGTTTGTCATCACTTGCTTTTGTCATCAGCGCGGGAATCTTTAGCCCGGAAATATCAAGGGTGCTACCCGTCAGCACAAAAACCCATGCCTTTTCATCGCGCTCAAGCCGGAACTTTGCCTGGGTCACGGCTTTTCCCTGATGAAGCGCCTCAAATGCCTCGCGGCTGTCCGAAGGCGCACCGCCCGAAAGAACCGTGCGCTCGGCATTCGTGAGTTTTGCCTCAAGCGTAATCTGGTTGTCGAGCGCAAGAACGAGACTGCTCCCGTCGCTCAGATAAAAAATCGTGTCATCGACATCGGAGTGGAACCAGAGCCAAAGAAGAAAGAGTTCGCCAAAATGCCGGGAACGTTCTATTTTTTCAAAAAGATCCATACGCTAACTCCTTCACTCGTTTTCAAAGACTGGATGCCAGGGATCCGCATCGACCATGCTGTCGAGCTGTTTTTCCGTCATTCCGAGCTGCTCCGCCATCATGTAGGGAGAGTTGGCCTTCAATGAAAGCCCGAACGTGTCCTCGAACATTTCAGCAAACTCGTCGCAAAGGGCATTCGACGTCGACCAGAACCGGACTGTGCATTCCTGGATGTTCCAGACGACATCAATTATTTTCATCGCGGGAAGGATTTTATTCTTAATCTCGGTCACAACCTCGAGCTTAATTTTTTCCTTTTCCCGCTTGGAAAGTTTTGCCGGTTGCTGGAGTTTCCCGTCCTCGCGATGTTTTTCAGCTTCTTCGGCCTCGATCTGCGGCAGGCGTTCCTGAATCGCCTTGCGAGTCATTGCTTTGACCCATGGTGCAGGAAGCGCCCATTTGTCAATGCGCATGGCAAAAACGATGTACTGGTTAAAAAACACCTGATCCCGCGAAAATCCTTCAGAAATCGGATCCTGAACAGGCACCCAGCCGACAGAACGTTCATCTTCGCCCGCAGGCGTCAAGGGCTCAAAAAAGTGTTTCTGCAAACGCTGAAGATAGCCCTCGTGAAAATCATCTGGTGGCTCACCCTGAACATAAAATGTCTTGAAGCTCAGACTTCCTTCTAATGCACCCATTTTTACGCTCCATGATCGGAGAAATAAAAGAAAAGCCCGACTGCAGAACTGCGGCCGGGCCCATATACTACTTCAGACTGGCTTACGGCTTATTTATTGAAAGATCCGAGATCCCCAATCGACGTGTAAACAATAAACCCGATGAGAGCCAAAAGAATAACGACGCCCACGATGATAATAATCGTTTTCACGCTGTTGTTTTCCTTGACGATGATCATGCCGCCCTCGGGCTCGACAACCTTGGGGGCACCTTTTCGCGGCTCGGCTTTCTTGACAGAAGCGGAAACGATATCGGCTGCCTCGGGAATTTTTTCCTCTGCCTTCTCATCTTTTGCAGGTTCCTCAGCTTTGGCAGGTTCCTCTGTCTTCGGAGACTCGGCCTGGACTTCAGGTTCGTTCTCCATATCCGTGCACTGGATTTTTGCATCGATCTGCATCGGCCAGGTCTCGTACTGCGAAAACGTCAATGTCTCAAGGCCCTGATGTTCTTTTTGATAGAACCACAGCGTGAGCGTCATCGTGTCATTGACTTTCTCAACCACGGCCGGCTTGAACGCCGCACGCATTTCCGGCATACGACGGTCACGGATGACTTCGGCAGGCAGTTCATCCAGAGAGGACAACAGCTGATAATCGGGATGGTAATAGGTTTCCACCAACGACTTTAATTTGGGAAGGGACTCAGCCGACACACTGCAATCGTTGACGGAAAGGAAACGGGACAAATCCTCGAGCACGGTCAGGATGAAAACCTTGTGATCCAAATCCTGATAAGTCGCATAGAACACTGGTTTCTTTTCGGCCTTGACCTTGAATATCGTGCACGGGCCTTCCTGGCCGCATTTGACGATATTGTCTTCCGTAAGTTTGTACTCGGATTTGAGGCGCGTAAAGATGACGGAACGTTTCTGATCATCGCCTGCATCGAGAGGAACCTCCGCCTTTTCAAATATCTCAACGGCTTTCGTCGTCGCGGCCTTAGCCGTCTCGGCGATCGGCACGTTGTTGGGATCCCCGTTCAGTGCCTCATAGGCTCTTTCTGCCGTCTTTTCTGCACGGTTCCAAAGTTTTTCCATGTCGCGGAGAACTTCTTTTTCCTTCTCGCTGTCCGTAACGTGGGAAATACCGGCCAAAAACCCGGGAATGAAATTGGCGCGTGAAATGTTGTCTTCATTGTCCCAGTCATTGGGATCGTCATACACGCGCATGAAAAGCGCACCGTCTTCCAGAATCTCAGTCTGATAACCGGGCGCAGCAACCAGTTCGGAAGCATTATAAATACCAGAATAAATCTCGGGGGAAACGATCTGCAGCCATTCGATACGCCCAAGCCCCGGCATCATGACCAGACCGTGACGGCTTCTCAGCTTCTCGCGTGCCTCGGAATCGCCAATGCGAATGAGCCTCGGTTTCATCGAGTTGTACAGCTTCTTGAACATCTCGATCAGGCTGTCGGCTCTCAAATTACGCGGATTCTGCTGGCGCTGAAGATCGAAAAACAATGCGCCCATTCCCTGCTTGTCGGGAAGAAGGAACGTGCATTGCCAGAATTTCTCACATTCCGCACGAAGAACTACAAACTTGCATGAGGGATCCATTGCTGCTTCACAAACAGCATCCAATGAATACGGGCGTACCGATACATCCGTGTTGGAACGGAATATAGTCGGTCGACTAAATACTGCATTCTCCAGCGCCTCAAAAAAGCTCCGTATCCCCGACTCAGTCCGGGTTGGATATTGCGGCTTGAGCGATACAAACGCCTGAATCATTGACCCATCTCCTATTTTATCGTTTACTTTAAACCTTGCGGCGTGCTCAGTCATGCTGTCAGAACATATAGCACAACTATTTTAGACTATCACGTACCAACGTAGACAGTCAACGCTTATTCCCATTCTCTCATCGCGGTTCTTCCAAATCCTCGGCCTGACGCGTCTGCAGCGCCTCGTCCCGTTCTATCAGCTCTTTGCGAAATATCCTTACATCCTCAGGGGCAACTATCCCAAGACGTACCTGATTCCGGCGAATCTCCTTCACGATAACCTCGATCCGCTCAGGCCCATCACCTATCACTATCGTTTCTTCAGGTTTGCGCGTTAATGTCAGCATGTCCTTTTCCTGATCTCTCCGGGATTTCTCCCATCTTCCATGACACCGCAGTTCTTCACTGCCCTCAACACAACGTGCTTATAATTCCAAAAACCATCTTTTCAAAAAATCAAGGCTATGAAAAAATCCCCTCAATAGTTGTCACGATTCAGACATTCCACAAATCACCGCCGACATCGCCCCCCTTCTCTACTCGAGGAAAATGGATTCGCAAGCGCTCGCCCAAACCTTATTTTTCTTCATGAGGACAGAAAATCTTACTAAAAACTACGTTTTTCTATGTTGATGCCGGTTGCACCCTGCCCAATGAATGGTTTCGATAAGACCACGTAACTCAAAAACTCTTTCAGGGGCTGAACACAAATAGACGCCGCGCGTATGCAATAGCGCGGCGGGCACGCCGTATGCCAATAGGCGTGCCGATACCAAAATAGCCTCAAACAAGCTGAATAGTTACCCACCAAAAGTCCACGATTTTTTGATGTGCAATTTCACGGAGTATGATAAAATAATTGGTTTCCGGAGGTCGCCATGAAAATTAGTATCAGCCTAAAATGGACAATCAGTGCAGTCATTATCGTCATCATCATTGTGGTAGGCTACGCCTATTCCACAATGCGTGCCATGCAGCAAAGCGTCGAGCAGGAAACCGAACGCATTCAGCGCATCCAGTACCAGGCACTCGATGAGCTCGGCTCAAAAACGACTTTTTATATCAGCCGGCCAGCATCAAGCCTCCTTTATGACAATGATCGCGAAGGTCTTTCCAAACTGTTAAAACCCGTCGTCGGCACCAAATCGGAATCTGCAAGTTATTATGCCGTTTATTCGACGATAATTGATACGGATGGTCGAATCTGGGCCGCCTCTGTCAGTGAGGATTTTGACAAGCTGAAAATTGGTTCTGACGATTTTTATGACAAAACCCGAGACGAACCCGTTGAAAAGGAACTTTCCAACGGTATTATGTCCGGCATCATATCCTCCATTAGATCTGCCAAAGAATCGTCTGCCGAAAGCACCAAAAGCGAAGTCCTCATGGGCAGCGAGAAACGCGAAATCGAAATCCGGCAATATGCACACAAAATCATTGGAAACGATGACGAGGAACAGGGGTATCTACTCATCGGCTATTCGATGGACGGGCTGAACGAAGAAATCGCGTCCATTCGGGCAAAGGGCGAAGAACGAAAAAGCGAAGCCCTCGACAACACCATCTTTCTCGCCATTCTTGCCTTCGTGATTGGTTTAGTCATCTCGATCATCCAGTCACTGCTCGTCACGAGAAATATCAAGAAACTTTCGAAAGCCGCAAATCAGATCGCGAGCGGTGACCTCTCCGTCCGAAGTGACGTGAAATCGCATGACGAAATCGGGCAGCTCGGCGACCAGTTCAATATCATGGCCGACCGCGTTCAGGCCCTTCTCGTCGAGACCGAGCAGAAAGCCATGCTCGAAAAGGAAGTCGACATCGCGCGTTCCATCCAGACGACGCTTCTGCCGCCGACAGGCACGGCACGGTGCGGCTGCGTCGAGCTGAACGGCTATTTTCAGCCGGCAAGCGAATGCGGCGGCGATTTCTGGAGCTACAATCTGCTTCCCGATCATTCGGTTCTTCTGACCATCGGCGACGTGACCGGACACGGCGTCCCGTCCGCCATGATCACGGCATGCGCAAAAAGTGCCCTCGATACCCTCCTCAATCTGACGGGACCGCAAAATATCAACCTGCCGCAGATGGTCGCAAGCCTCAACGCCGCCATCTGCCAGGCCGCAAAACGAACATTGTTCATGACATTCCAGGCCATTCGCATCAGTGCAGACGGACGCCAGGCCGAAGTCGTCAATGCAGGCCACAATTTCCCACTCCTGATTCACGAAGGACGCGTCCAGGGCGTCGTCGTCCGTGGCGAACGTCTCGGCGACACCGAGTCGGCAAAATACGAAAAAACGCAGATTTCACTCGCTCCAGGCGACATGTTACTCCTCTATACCGACGGACTGACCGAATATCAGAACGCTCAGCAGGCAGAATATGGCGAAAAACATCTTCGCAAAGTCATTGCCCCGTGCGGTGCAGGAAACGTGAGCGATGCCATGCAAGTGCTCTGGGGCGATTTCGAAACATTCTGCGGGAACGCGCCACAAATGGACGACATTACACTCATGTTTGCCAAAGTCTAGCGCCACTTTTTGGGGGCACGCCTATTGACATACGGCGTGCCCGCCGCGCTATTGGCATACGCGCGGCACCTCTTTAATGAATAACACCGTGCACGCGCTTGCCTGCGATAACCGGGTCTTTCACATCATTTTTCTCAAACAGAAAGACTTACCACGAAATTATTGCATATCCTGTCTCCTGCCTGATTTAGGCAAGAACACGTAATTCAGAAACTCGCTCAGGAACTGAACGTGAACAGATTGGCGCAACTGTTCAGTTCTATCCGGGGACACGGGCATCTCACACTCAAACATGAAGCTCTGTTCTTTTATGGAAATGGGCGTCACGCCAGCGAAAACTCAAGGGCTACGTGCTATATGACTCGGCCCAAATAAAAAATTCAAAAAAATACCCTCCAAGTGTCACAAAATTAATTTTTTGTCATCATCTTGTGTGTATGCATTGGCGCAGCACTCGACATGAGGAGGTAAAAATGTACGAATCTGGCTTCACATAAAGGTTTTTGATGCGACCATCATATCGTGCGGCCTGCCCCTTGGGCAGGGAACGCGATCGCTGTATCTGTACGCGGATGCACGGGATTGCGGGTTGCACTCGCCAGGCACATTCTGGACACTCATTTTTTACGCGGCTTGAACGCGGAAAGGGAGTGGTGTGCCAGGCCGCACGTTTGTTGGGCTAGGCGGCGGCTGGCGGGC
>JAZODZ010000128.1:0-4113 GCA_045597285.1 Myxococcota bacterium | reverse complement strand
GAACGATGTATATTCAATCGGGAACCGGGTGAAATTCGGAACCCAGTCCTTCATCGTGCCATACACATACGTTTTGCCATCCGATTTCTCCCAGATGATATCCTTCATTTCCTTCCGGTATTCCCGGCTCTTGGTCGATTTCGATCGGGAGTACAGCTTTTCGAATACGGCATGTTCAATCCGAATCGGACGATTCCACGGAATCGAAAAATCGCATTCCAAAAGCTCGCAAAGACGCCACGCCGCAATCTCGGATCGATAATTCGACTGGCGACGGGTCTGATCGGGCTTGAACGCACCAATATTTTCGCCATTGAGCTTCATTTTGAACGTCAGTGTCGATCCGCCGCCCAGGGGATCGATCGTGTCGCACATCTCCTCGCTCAGATCCGTGACGGGCGACAGAAAACGTGGATTGGATTTCAGAATATCCAGGCGCATCTGGCTTAAAAAGGCTTCATTTTCAGGCGTGACTGGAATGGATTTGATAAACTCCATCGCCTTATCATGCTGTCCCGCCGATTGCCAGGCCAAAACAAGCGACTTTATTGCTGCCGTCTTGTCTTCCGAAATCTCATATAAAAGCTCGAGATAGGGAATGCGCGATTCGGGGCTCGGGAGCTGTTCCATTGTTTTGTTGAGACTATCGCCCAGCCACGTCTCAAATGCCATGGATTCTGATACAATCGCTGAAGCTTCCTGTATCACCGCATCCATATCCTCTGGCGAGATAAAGGTTACATCATCCTCTAGTACGAGGTCTTCGACAGGATTGTCGATCGTTACGACTTCGATGTTTTCCTCTTTTAACGGATCGAGCATCGGCGATATCGAAGCAAAAACACCTGTCAGATACAGCATATACAGTATGCCGCAAACGAGGACGAAAATGACCGCGTACCAGATGAACTGTGCCCTCGCTTCGTTTTCTGTTTCATTCGAGATGGCAGTTTCTGACGTTGCCGGAGAATGGGGAACAACTCTGTTTTCACGGGTGGTTATCCGCATGCTCAGGTCTTCGTCCTCGTCTGAAAATACAGGCATGCGCATCGGGATTGTGCTGTTGTTCTCGATATCCGAATCATCCGCCGTATCGATGGGAAGAATTCTCGGCTCGATATGATCCGCCGCATTATGGGCCGCCCGCACGAGTTCTGCGGCCTGCCGAAGCTCGTGAACGGCATCCTCATCATCAGAACTCATGTCGTCAGCTTTGGAAAATTCCATGGAACTGCACGATTTCATTGCAGATGGCGGCAATACTTGATCGAGTGAATGAATCTCGTTCAGGTTGTTGTCGACTTCGGCATGGATAATCGGAACGGGTTCAAATACGCCCTGTTCCTTCAGGCGTTCCATCGCAACATTCGATTCGGGTTGCCGTGGTTTCGGTTCGCTCTGCGCCGTGCGAAATATCTGCGCCTGTGGGATACCGCCTCGGTATTCCGGTGCCACGGCTTCGCTTGTCGTCGCCAGTTCCTGCCGAATCTGTTCAGCAATGCTGCCGACATCCTGTGTTTCACAAGACTCGAGATACTCTTCCATCGGGGGATATTCGGTGGAAATGCCCCGCCGTTCAGCTTCGAGAAATTTCTGTATGTCACCGTCCAGCTGACTGGAATCTTGAGTTTTTGCCAGTCCTTCTCCGACTCCCGTTTGAATCGTTCTGCGTTCGCTAACCTCATTGGCCTGTTTCGCCACGTTGCCGGCCGATTCACTCACAGGTTCCAGACCCGAATCCGTGACTGAAACATCGCGAATCGATTTCCATTCCGTGTCCGTCTTCTTGATATCCGAATCACGGCGGATGCCTTCCGCAATATCTGTGATATTTACAGTCTCATCCGGCTCCTCACCTTCGGCGGCCATTTCGAGATCATGACGAACTCTTTCCGCGATATCGCCGACATTGCATGTCTCGCACGAATCGATATCGACGCTTTCATGCTCCCTGTCCCGGATTGCCATAAACTTCAGCGTCGTCAGACGACCAGCCCCGTCGCGATTCTCCTGATTCGACGCGCCATCCGTCTTTGACGCGACATCCATCAAAGAATTAAGGGCATTCACGATGCTCGAGGATGTCTGAATATCCGTTCGAACGCCATCATCCTGAACCTGAGCAAAACAGTCGCTCAGGAGATCGCCGAGGTAATCCTCCCCCCCATCGCCATCCTTTGCAGATGACGGCTCATCGACAGACGGGAATTCCTGCGTCGAAAAATCGCCATCCTTTTCGGAAGATTCCTCGCCAACAAGCTGGGCGTATTCCTTCACGATGCCGGGATCAAACATCGAAATGACCTGGCTCGATCCCAAAAATGCCAACTTCTCGGATTCAAGACGTTTTAGCCCGGATTCTACACTCGCTCGATAATCTGTTCGTTGTGGACGCTTTTCTTCAGACATGAAACTTATTCATCATAGACTTCATACTGTTCGTGATGAAGTTGGGGGTTGGCTTGAATCTCTATGGTACGGTGGAGCTTCGCCTCTAGCTGAGCAATCGAAGCACCTTCTTCATCGAACAGAAGTTGTGCGACATCCGGATGCGCCAACACGGTCAGCTTGCGGCTCTTTCCAAGCGCCGCCTCGCGCTGAAGTTCGCGCAATATCTCGTAAGCCACGCTTTGACGGCTCCGAATATATCCCTTGCCCTCGCAATAAAAACACGGCTCGCAGACGCTCTGAATCAGACTCTCGCGCACGCGCTTGCGCGTCATTTCCACAAGCCCGAACTCGCTAATCTTCAGGATATTCGTCTTTGCCTTGTCATGCGAAAGCTGCTCTTCCAACGCGGCATACACTTTTTCCCGGTTCGATACGCGCTCCATATCGATGAAGTCAATTATCACAATCCCGCCGATATTTCTAATCTTAAGCTGGTACGCAATCTCTCTCACGGCCTCCAGATTGATTTGCAATATCGTGTCTTCAAGCGAGTGCTGTCCCACGTATTTGCCCGTGTTCACGTCGATCGCGGTCAGCGCTTCGGCCGTGTCGATGACGAGATACCCGCCACTTCGAAGCCATACCCGGCGAGCAAGTGCGCGTGAAACCTCAATTTCTATCCCATAAGCGTCAAAAATCGGATCCAGTCCGCTGTACAGCTTGATGCATCCCTCGTGTTCGGGAAGGAACTTCCTCACAAATTCACGGATTCGTTCGTACTGGTATTCGTTGTCGACGATGACTTCATCGATGCCATCCGTCATTAAGTCGCGCACGGCACGAAGTGGCAGGTCGAGCTCTTCATACAAAAGAACCGGCGCTTTTTTCTGTTCAAAATCCGACAAAATCTCTCGCCACAGGTTCGTCAGATATTTGAAATCTTCGTCGATTTGCTGTTCCGTCGCGCCTTCTGAGGCCGTTCTCACGATAATGCCAGTCCCCGCCTGACGGCGTTCGTTCACGAGGTCTTTCAGGCGCGTGCGCTCGGATTCGCTGCTAATCCTGCGGCTCACGCCGATGTGATCGAACGTCGGCATGTGGACGAGAAAACGCCCCGGAAGCGAGATGTGGCTCGTGATGCGGGCACCCTTCGTGCCAATCGCCTCTTTGGCCACCTGAACCAGAATTTCCTGTCCCTGGTGAAGCCGTTCCTCAATCGGCCCGACAGGCCGGTTCTGCCCCCGGCTTTGCGGTATCTCGGGATCGTCCACTGCATCCGCGTCGACTTCCTGCATATACGCCTCGTGCTTGTTGTACACGTCGTAGACGTATAAAAATGCCGCCTTTTCCTGCCCGATATCCACAAATGCCGCCTGCATTCCGGGCAGAACGCGCAATACGCGCCCCTTGTAAATATTGCCTGCCGTCCCGCGTTCGCTGTTGCGCTCGAGAAAAAACTCAGAAATAGAGCCATTTTCCACAAGAGCTACCCGCGTTTCATGGCTCGTCGTATTCATTACCAGTATGTTGGACATTTCCACTCCGATGCATGCACAAATTTTGTGCAAAATACGACTTTACGCGATTTTGGCTTGAATGGCATTTTTTATGTTTGTTTTTTTCGCGCCTATTCGCCCGTGGCGAATACGGCGCTTGTTTTGGGCTATGCCGACGGTCTCCGTCGGCATACGCCCAAACTTCTTTTTGTTGCGAGCCGTATGC
>JAZODZ010000127.1:0-4641 GCA_045597285.1 Myxococcota bacterium | reverse complement strand
ATCATTCTCGACCGAACCCTACGCATTCCTCTCTCGCATCATGTTTTCAAGACAGATGAACAGAAAACCATTCTGTTTACGAGCCGAAAAGATGCCGACACGAGTGCGTATGAGGCCCGGAATGTGGCGGTGGAACTGGTCGATGGCGATGATAAAGGACTCGATCTCGATGCCGTCATGCGTTGTCTGGCGAAAAAATATATGATGACGACGCTCTATTGTGAAGGCGGTGCCGCGCTTCACGGTTCGTTGCTCGACCACGGGTTTATCGACCAAATCCACTTGTATATGGCGCCAAAAATCATTGGCGGCGAAGCCGCCCGTGGCTGTATTGCCGGTCTTGGAATCGAAAAAATGGCGGATGCACTCGAATTCTGCTTTTCCGATATCCAGACACTCGGAAATGACATTCGAATCACGATGAAAAAACGGCAGCTGTAACTTCTCCATTCTCTTTGCGGCAAAGACCGCTTTCGACGCGCATTATGTTTACCGGACTCATCGAAACAACTGGCCGAATTCAGCGGATTGAACCTGTTCAGGAAGGCGTCCGTCTGTCGATTTCTTCCACTCTGAAAGATTACGTGATGGGGGAAAGCATTGCAGTGAACGGGATCTGCTTGACGGTGGTGGCATTTGCCCACGATGCGTTTACGGCAGAGGCGTCGGCAGAAACACTGGCCCGGACGAATTTGGGGCAGCTCCATGCCGGTAGCCGTGTCAATCTGGAACGTGCGCTGCGCCTTGGGGACAGGCTGGGGGGACACTGGGTTTCCGGGCATATCGATGGGACTGGCAAGATCGTCCGCATCACACCGCACGGTTCTGCAAAGGCCGTGACTGTCGAGACCGCTCCGGAGTTGTTGCGTTATATCGTCGAAAAAGGTTCCGTTGCACTTGATGGCGCTTCCCTGACTGTCAATCGCGTGGATGGCAAATCATTCGACATCATGCTCATTCCGCATACCCAGGCCGTGCTAAAAGACGATTTCGCTGCTGTCGGCAGAACGGTCAACATCGAGGTCGATATCCTTGGAAAATATGTCGAAAAACTGCTTGCTTGCCACAACGCGAGTCAAAGTGATATAAAGCCAGCCTCTGCTTCGCTGACGATGGAATCGTTGCGAAATGCGGGATTTTTCTAAGAAAAGGTCGGATAACTATCCGTTGACAGTCGAATCTAACTCAAGGTGGTTATCTTCATTTTAAGGATAATTCAGTATGTTGACCACAATTGATAACGCCGTTGAGTTGCTGAAGAAAGGCAAGATGATCATTCTCGTTGACGATGAACAGCGCGAGAATGAAGGCGATTTGTGTATGCTTGCCGAGCATGTGACCGCGGATGATGTCAATTTTATGGCGCGTTATGGCAGGGGACTGATTTGCCTGACGATGACGCAGAGCCGGCTCGCGGAACTCGATATTCCGCCCATGACGGCGCACAATACGAGCCGTTTTCACACGGCATTTCACGTCAGCATTGAAGCTGCCGAAGGCGTGACGACGGGAATTAGTGCCCATGATCGCGCTCACACGATGAAACTGGCGGCATCCAGAGGCTGTACTTCCAACGATTTGGCGCGTCCGGGGCATGTCTTCCCGATTGCGGCTCGCCCGGGGGGCGTCCTCGTTCGAATCGGCCAGACGGAAGGCAGTGTTGATCTTTCTACGATTTGCGGATCTGACATTCCTGCCGGCGTGATATGCGAAATCATGAAGGATGACGGCACGATGGCACGCATGCCCGATCTCGAAATATTCTCGCAGATACACGACATTCCCATCGTGACGATTGCCGATCTCGTGGCCTGGCGCCTCAATCGCGAATGCCTCGTACAGAAGTCGAGTGAGAAACTGCTTCAGGACGGTATTGCCAAAGGATTCAAAGCTATTTCCTTCAAAAACAAAATCGATGCAACCACACACCTCGCTTTGACCTGGAACCTCGAAAACAGCGATAAAACGCCGTTGGTACGCGTCCACAGCGGGGCCGTGTGGAACGATCTCCTCGGGCTTAATGATGACGGCCATGCGCTTGAAAATGCGCTGAATCGCATCCGTGAATACGGTTGCGGGACGCTTCTTTATATCCATCGCGACGGCGATGAACTCGAGTCAGCATTGACTGGAAATACGCAGCCGGATGCCGATGCCGTCAACCACATCGCTCCCAATACCAAACTGTATGGTACCGGTGCCCAGTGTCTGCGTGCGCTTGGCATTTCAGACATGATTCTGCTCACCGATACGCCCAAAAAACTCGCGGCTCTCGATGGCTTTGGCCTTCGCATCGCTGCCACCGAGCCGCTTCACAAAAACAACTAACCAGGATTTTGAACATGACAACGATTCACGAGGGCATGTTGGATGCCCGGAACCTCAAAATTGCCATTGTCTGCGCACGATTTAACAGTTTTATAACGGAGCGGCTCGTTGAAGGCGCACTCGATACGATTCGTCGCCACAATGGAAATCTCGACGATGTTGAAATCTTCAAAGTCCCGGGGTGCTTTGAAATTCCTGTCATGACGGATAGAATTGCTGCATCCAAAAAGTTTGATGCCATCATCTGCCTCGGTGCGCTTATCCGTGGCGAAACGCCCCATTTCGACTATATCGCCGCTGAATGCACCAAAGGCATTGCGCAGCTTTCGCTCAATTATCACCTTCCGATTGCCTATGGCGTGCTGACGACGGATACACTCGATCAGGCTGTCAATCGCGCCGGTACAAAAGCCGGTAACAAAGGCGCTGAAGCCGCCCTTGCGGCTATCGAGATGGCCCAGCTCTTCGCGGCCTGTTAAACATCGTTCTTCAACTCTCTCTCACTTGAGTTTGCTTATATGTCCTCAAAAAAGAATCATTCACATACGGCATGGACACCCGAAACTCTGCCCGTTCCGGAGTCTGAAACGCGGTCCGCAGCCGCCGCATGGTATTGCATTAATAAGTTTGGTTCGGAATCGATCCTCAATGATTTGAAAAAAGTCGCTCCCGATGCGGATAGTTTCGATGAGGCCGTGAAGGCCTTTTATTTGGATTACGATATCGAAGCCGTCCTGAAGGTCTGTTTTCCAAACGCCGATTTCTCGAAGGTCGAAAACTACGTGCATCTCGATCCGCCGTTTGCAAGCATCAGCGACGATTTGCTCGATGAAATTCTCGAACAGACCCATACCGAAAACTATCCCATTCTGCCTTGGCGTGAAGCGAATTTGCGCATTTTAACGCTGGATTTTTTGGCCACGCTGAAGTCGTCTTCTGCCAACCATAGCGAAGATGCCGTTGTGCGCATTACCAGGGTTCTCGGAGACGAAATCCGCGGCACCACGAAGAATGCCTGTCAGACGATCGCCGGTGTTCGTTCCAAGATTCGCAAGAAAGTTCGCGAGATTTCGATTCTCATGCTTTACAATCAGAAATATCGCGCTGAGCAGCCGCTCGGACTCATCCGTGAAGGCCTTAACAGTCTCGTCAAGCCTTTCCCGAATCCCGATTTTATCAACGATGATTATGCGTTCGACGAATATCTCACGAATGACGAAATCAATGCGAAGGGCAGGTTTGTCATCAGCGAGGCTGTTCAGCTCGTTCAAAAGGTAGATGCGCATATCGAGACGATCGATGAGCTCATTCAGAAATCGAGCAAGAATTGGCGTATCAACCGCATGGCCCTCGTCGATCTGAACATCCTGAGGCTTGCGACTTACGAGCTTTATTTTGAAAAACTTTCCACGCCGCGCATTCTCATCAATGAGGCGGTTGAACTTGCAAAGGTTTTCGGTGCCGAGCAAAGCAAAGGCTTCGTCAACGGCATCTTGCAACAGCTTTGCAACGATAACGGGATTAACGTCGAATGAAACGCCTTCTCGTCTGCCTTATACTGACGTGTCTGCTTGCCGGATGTTACAATGATGACAGCGAAATCCTGTCGCCGATTGAATATTCGCGCATGATGGACAATCAGTATCGCCATTACCGTCCGATTCATTGGCAGCACAAAGAATGGACTGCTGCGGAATCGGGCAGGACGATGACGCTGAAAGCAGACGACACGCGCATTCGCCTCAGTGTGCGGCAGAACCCTCCTCGCATTGTCATTCGACAGAACGGCGTGATCATCGGGGCGGTTGAAAAAACAGAGGATGGCGCTGTATTTGTGCCGGTTGCCAAGTCGACCGCGCCGGCACCCACGCTCATTTGCCGCGGATTTCCAAAACTGAATCTCGTAAGCGGTGATCACGCGTTTGCGCTCGTGTTTGACGAAAATTCGGCCTCATCGGCGAATCTTCAGGTCAATCACATTCAGGGGCATAAGTATTCTGTGTCGGAAAAATTGCCGACTGTCGCCAATGAAATATGTACCGGGACTGAAATCGAATCGCCGTTCTCTGCGGCTGGAACGCTGATTGTGCACGACGAAGAAATCGAACTTCCTGTTCGGATGGCATTTGCCTGGTTTGTGACGCGTTTCGATACCGATTGTCGCCGTGTTGCGCCATAGGGGTGAGCGGATTTCCGCACTGTTGCTTGCGATAACGTCGTCTGTGAGCATCGATGTGGGGGCGGCGTTGGGGGCCGGCTATCGCCTCGTGGCGATACGCCGTCCGCGCGGGGCTATTTCGCGTTGCGCTCAAT
>JAZODZ010000126.1:0-6109 GCA_045597285.1 Myxococcota bacterium | reverse complement strand
GATCCGGTCGAATGTCGAGGAAAAAGGGCTGGATGTGCTTTTCGATATCGATGTCCAGGGAGCACGCAATGTTCGTTCGCAGTACCCCGGGTGCTGGTGCGTGCTGATTGCGCCGCCGTCGATGGAAATACTCGAAAAACGGCTTCGTTCGCGTGGCACGGATGCGCCGGATGTCATCGAGCGGCGGCTGAACACTGCCCGTCACGAACTCGCCCAGACCGATTTGTTCGATTTTACGATTGTGAACGACGATCTCGATACGGCGTGCGGACAGATTTGCGCCTTGTATGACGCGCTTCGTCTGCGGAATCGATAAACTAAACAGGTGCGCATGGCGTATTGAGCGCGACACGTAACGATCGGGGAAAGGTGCCTGACAAGTTACAGTGCGCTTTTGGTGTGACAGTTGGGACAGCGAAATAGCCATGCGCCGCACGCCGTATGAAATAGGCGTGCGCACGCGAGTCGTATCGCAAGGCGATAGACGAAGCCAATAAATATATAAAAAGACGGTGAAATATGCAGTTTGGCGAACAACTCGAGAATCTGACGTGGATTAGTGAATCAATCGTTATTTATCAGAGCTACAAAATCAAGCTGACGAAATCGCTCGAACAGTATCTGGATGCGAAAAAACAGTATCCGTCGGCGCTGATTCTGTTCAGGATGGGCGATTTTTACGAGACATTTTTTGACGACGCGAAGATCGTGAGTCAGGTTCTGGACTTGACGCTGACGAGCCGGTCAAAATGCGAGGACGGGACGGATTTGCCGATGGCGGGCGTGCCGTATCGGACGATAAACGAGTATCTTTTTCAGCTCGTCGAGCAGGGGTTCAAGGTCGCGGTCGTGAACCAGCTCGAGGATCCCGCGAAGGCGGTGGGACGCATCGTGAAACGCGGCATCACGCAGATCGTGACCCCGGGGACGCTTTGCGACGAGCGGCCGGGATTCGACCGGAATGCGCGGTTCCTTACGGCGATTGTGTGGAACGAGAAACCGAGGAAGGGTGAGGATTTGCCGATGTGCGCGATTGCATCGATCGACATGTCGACGGGATATTGCACGATGACGGAACTGAATTCGCTGCCGTCGCTGCAGTCCGAGCTTCTGCGCATGAATGTGCGCGAAGTGATTGTGCCGCACTCCGAGAACGACGACGATTTGGAGCGCGTGCTTCGCGGGATTCCGATTACGTATCGGGATCGCGGGATGTTCGGGAAACAGCCCGTCATCGACCACTGGATGAATGGCGACGAGGGCGATTATGCCTTTATGTCGAAGGAAAAGTTCCTCGAGTTCCTCGACACGATTGACAACGCGGAATTTGCGCAGGCGAGCAGTGTTGCTGACGCGTTTTGCGGCCTGATGCTGTACATGCGCGAACTGCATTATCCGCTGACTGCGAATATCGAGCAGATTTTCCCGTACCGCGCCGAGAGTTATATGCAGATAGACGCGGCGACGTTTCAGAATCTGGAGATTTATTCGACGCTTCGCGGGGGGCAGAAGAAGGGCTCGCTACTGGGCGAAATCGACGACACGGTGACGAGCGCCGGGTCACGGCTTTTGCAGAACTGGCTTGCGTATCCACTCAAGAATGCGCGTGAAATCAAGACACGGCTGGACGCGGTAGAGGAACTCGTGACGAAGTTCGAGTGCCGCGATGAGCTGCGGCAGCGGCTTCGCGAGACGGGCGATCTCGAGCGCCTGGCGGCAAAGATTGCGAACGACCGCATCATGCCGTCCGAAATGAACATTCTCAGGCGGACGCTTGAGGCGCTGCCGGCGATTATCGCTCGCTGCGGTACGTGCAGTTCGGCGTATTTGAAGCGTGCGGCGACGAAGCTGCAGGCGCTGTCCGAACTCTCCGAGACGATCGGGCGAGCGATTGTCGAGGATGCGCCGAGCAACCTGAACGACACGAACTTTTTTAAGCGCGGCTATGACAGCAAGCTCGATGAGTACCGCGAGATTTCCGAGCACGGGCAGCAGTGGCTTTTGGATTACGAGGCGCGGCAACGGCTCGAAACGGGAATCAAGTCGCTGAAGGTGAAGTATCAGGCGAATTTTGGGTATTTCCTCGAGGTGACGAAGGCAAACAAGAGCCTCGTGCCGAAACATTATATTCAGTCGCAGACGCTTGTGTCGTGCGACCGTTATCGCACGGATGAGCTGTCGGAATATCAGGAAAAACTGCTGACAGCGGAAGCGAACCGCAGCGAGTGGGAGCTCGAGCTTTATCGCGGCCTGAAGAAGATGGCGGCGGCGCAGATTTCGGCGCTGATGAAAAATGCGCGTATTCTGGCGCATATTGATGTCCTTTGCAGCCTCGCGCATACGGCGCACCATCGGCACTATTCGCGGCCGAATGTCGAGGAATCGCGGGCGTTCGTGCTGCGCGGGGCGCGTCATCCCGTGGTCGAGCGGTTCCTGCCCAAAGGGGAGCGGTTTGTGCCGAACGACATCAAGCTCGATGACGAAGGGCGGCTGATGATCATCACGGGGCCGAATATGGCGGGGAAATCGACGGTGATCCGGCAGGCGGCGATCATCACGCTGATGGCGCAGATGGGCTCGTTTGTGCCTGCGGAATTTGCAGTCATCGGCGTCGTGGATCGCATATTTTCACGCGTCGGGGCCAGCGACAACCTCGCTTTGGGGCAGTCGACGTTCATGGTAGAAATGACCGAGACGGCAAATATTCTTTGCAATGCGACGGATCGCAGCCTGGTCATATTGGACGAAATCGGGCGCGGCACGTCGACGTATGACGGGCTTTCGCTGGCGTGGGCGATTGCGGAGTATCTGCACACAAAGATTGGGGCGCGGGCGCTGTTTGCGACGCATTATCACGAACTGACAGAGCTCGCGAATGTGCTCCCGGGCATTCGGAACGCGTCGATTGCGGTGAAGGAATACAAGAAGGAAATCATATTCCTGCGCAAGCTCGTCGATGGCGCGGCGAACCGCAGTTACGGCATTCAGGTCGCGCGTCTGGCCGGCATACCGGGCGAAGTGCTCGAGCGTGCGGAGCAGATACTCGAAACGCTGGAGCAGAATGCGCACCGCGAACTCGTGACGGATGTTCATAGGCCTGAACCCGAGGCAAAGCCGGTCAATTCGCAGAGGTCTTTGTTCGGCACTTCCGAGAAGCCTGAAGATCCGTCGACAGATCCTCGCCTGAACGAGCTGTATCAAGAACTTTTGGGGCTTTCGTTGGATGCGACGGCACCGATACAGGCGCTGAACTGGCTGTATAAATGGCAGAAAAAACTGCGGCGGGGATGATATTGGGGCACGGCTATCGCGTTGCGATACGCCGTGCGTGTTCGCCTATGCGGCATTGCCGCATACGGCGAACATTTCCGTGGGTTACGCGCTACGCGCTAGACCCACGGCTAATATCAAGCGCCCCGACGGGGCGCTGGCGGTTGCGCCGCGTTGCGGCGCATTTTGTCGTATGCGTATGCGGCGCATACGGCATCAAGCGGCGAAAAGTTGGTCTTCAATTGCGCGGTAAACATCGGTGTTATGTACACAATCATAATCATAATGTGTGATTAAGTCGGTTTCGAATTTCCGGTCGGGTTTGCGATTCCTGATATGGGGTGCATCGGGTTGAATGCGATGATATTTTTGATCGATTTCCGACTGCAGGCAGCAAATCAGAGTCAGGATATCGTGGCCGTTGACGATTCTCCAGAAATCGGCGTTGTCATGGTCGAATTCGGAGAGACTGCAAGACCATTCGCCATTTTCAAAGAAATCGCCGATAGACAATTCCTCAATAATTTGAGGGATATATTGTGGGTTGCAATTGTTTTCCATGTGGCGGCGCAATTTATCGAGCGAGAGTTTGTATGAAGATTCGTCGAAAAGCGCAGCCAGATTCGAGTATTGATTCAGACAAGACTTGCATTTGTTTTTGTGCATGACGAAGCGCACGATGCCGAGCTGGTAAGCCATGAAATAGGCTTTTTGGAGACAGTCTGAATCGATATCGAGCTTGTTCATCAAATCCAGGTCTGTCGAGAGCATGAGGGTTTCGATATCGTGTGTGTCGGTGACGAAGAGATGGCCGTGGCACTTCAACTCGAAATCGAAGTCGAGATCGACGAGGCCGTAATTCGTGCCGCGATGATTTTCGGCTAAGTGAATAATAGCTTCTTTTTGTGCGGGTTTTGAATTTGGGTGAAGTGTGCGAATGGGGGATGTCGGACAAAAACTTTGGCGACTGTCATAGAAATGTTGTGTGTTTTCATCATCGTTAGAAGAATACACTTTAATTTTAATTTTTTGCTTCAATACTAATTTTTTTACAAAAAGCTCGTCGGTAGTGCCTTCGACGTACAGGACTTTCTTTCCGGAGAATCCAGCGCTGTTGGTATGAAACACCTCATTGGCTTTGAACGAGTTTGAGGTACATTTGTTCTGTAGTCTAAGTTCTTGTATGGTCATTTTAGGCTGGCTCATGATTCAAACCTCTCAACAGATAGTCGTGATCGTTCAGGATATTGGGTGAATGTGTAGCCACGATGGCCAGACAGTTGTTGATTCTACAGATATCGCAAAGATAATTGAGGTATGTTTCCTGCCATTCGATATGGAGGGAAATTTCGGGTTCATCGATGAGGAACAGACCTTTGTTGGAAGATTGGAAAATGAGTTCGAAAAACATGACGAAATCATTTTTTTCGCCTGAGGAGAGATAATTCAATGGGAGGTTTTGGGTGGAACCGTTGCCGTTGTTCACTTGTATTTCGAAACCATCTTCGGTGTAGAATAGTTTTTTGCCGGTCAATTCATTGCGTTCATCGAAGATCTGTTTAAACAGGGACATTTTTTGGTAAATATCTTCGAGGGGGTCTAGCGTCGGAAGGAACAGCTCAATATAGACGGACATGAACTGCGTGTTGTCACGAATGATTGTTTCGAGTTCTTTTTCTTCATGGGCAAAGAAATCTTTTTCAGGAATGAGGCCGAGTTCAGAATATCTTTTTAGTTTAGAATTATAATCATTCCATTGTTTGATAAGATCGTTAATTTCATCCTTAACATCAGTTTTTTTATAATAAATAAATCTTTGTGGGAGGTTATCTTTTGCGCTGGACAGTGCTTCATTATATTTTTGAAGTGCTATTTTACGGCAATTATTCATGATAAAGCTACAGATTTCGAGGGCGCTGACATCCTGGGTGTCGTTGTTTCTGGCGTTGAAATTGCGATGGAGTCTGTTAGCCCTAATATATTGAATGTTGACGTTGAGGTTCCATTGATTCAATTCCGTAACAATTTCTTTTCGAAAAGCGACATCGCCGTTGACAAAGTCTTCATCGATATAATAACTTCTGGAATTGTCCTTGTTTTTATAAGCGATGGTCTTAATCACTTCGTGATCGATTGAACTCGAAAGATAATCTTCCAAATACCCCTCAACTGTTTTTATCGCAATGGCAGATAAATCCAGGGATTCGAGTGTCGTCACATCTCCATTTATCATTTTTTCTTTTTTGAGCAGAATAGACGTTTTGAATATATCGTCACCTGATTCAGTTTTGTTGACTTTGCGTCGAACACTCATATCACTCTTGACGAAGTCAATAAATTCCTGAGTAAAAGAGTCCGCCTTGGTGAGTGTCAGAAGATCACCGTTCTGAAATTCGCAACTAATGGATTCAAATGGAATGATAGAAAGCGAGAGTAATTCGCTAATGTTTGGGTTAAACATGAGATTGAGAAAACGAAAAATCGTCGATTTTCCGCAACCATTGGGGGCAATGATAATCGATACTTTTTCGATCTGTTCGAGTTCGATATGATAATTATAGCGTTCAAATAATCCTTTAACATGAATTGTTTTTATATCTTTTCGTCCTTCTATTTCTTCTAATATCAGGTTATTCGGAACGATTGCGCGTCTTCTTCTAACAATCATGGCTATACTCCTAAAAAACAGTGGATTTACTTCAAGAGGATGATCCGCCTAAAGTGATTATTCGATTAACAGCATATCCCCCGGGGTTGTCAAATGAAAAAATACAGATGGGGATTTTTTTGTGACAGGTCAGAACATTACGTGAGAACGCCGTTAGGCGTTCCATGTATG
>JAZODZ010000125.1:0-6433 GCA_045597285.1 Myxococcota bacterium | reverse complement strand
TTGGAGGTCATTTTTTTTTGATTTTTTTACGGAGGCTGAACCGTTACTTCGACGTTTGCGGCATTTGTGAGGCGATGGGCTTAAATGTCAATACGTTTCTTTCGAGGCGGCGGACCATAGACAGTTTTTTTGCCTTCCTGTCGTTCCCGATTGACTTCTTTGAGCATTTCAAAGTCCTGTTTCTGCGACTCGCTGTCGGCATCGTCATCGCTCTTTTTTTCGGCTTTACCCTGAGAATTGGGTACCGCAGCGTCATTTGGATTGGCTTCAGGCATGGGCAATGGGCCATATTTCGTCGTCGGCATATCGTCATCCTTTGGTGAGTCGAACTCGCGTCCCGTCAGCATCTCTGGCGGACCATAAATCTTTTTAGGCGTTTCCTCGCTTTCGGGAAATTCTGGCTTCGCATCATCTTCCGGCTTCGCCTCATTCGCTGTCGCAGTCACATCGGTTTCAAGTTCCTTTGCTTCCTGATACTCACGAGCGCTGTCGAGCGGCCCGTAAATACCGTTCGCATCCGAAGCCGGTTTTGCACACCCTACGGCAAAAATGGATGAAATTGCGCCCGTGATCACGCTTATCAACCGCGTTATTTGCTTCATTCTACACTCCTTATGCACTTACATCCGACGTCGACGCGATAATTATTCATCAAAAGTCATGCTTTTAATAACCTTGAGATCGCCTTCCAGGACGAGCCGTGGAATATTCGAAAACACCAAATGATGGCCAAAACCGCCATAAAGCAACTCTGTGCGGGCATCTTCACGATCCCAGTTCTCAAACACGATCCGGTAATATGCCGTGATAAGTCCTGTGCGATCCGAGCCGTGGCGACAATGAACGAGCACTGGCTTTTCTGCCTTATGGATGGCGTTCAAAACTCTGCCGACATCCTCCTGCGTCACACGGCTCGTCCTCAGGGGAATGTGGATCAAGTTTATCGACGTGGGTTCTTTTTTGGCGAGTGAATTGTCGCTGTCACTCTCGCGAACAGAAATAATCGTCTTGATTCCCAATTTTTCAGCAGAAGCAAAACCGCCGGATTCCGGCTGCGCAGATCGATAATAATCCTCAGAAACCTTGTGCAGATTATCCAGTCCAACTGCTTCGAGAGGTTCCGCCCAGGCGCGTTCAAAGCAGAAATATCGATGATTGATGATGCGTGCGTTGTCACAGGGCTTATTGCTATACGCCGTGACCTCTTCGGGCGTGAGCTTGACTGCATGGGTGCTTTTACACGCCATCGATGCGAAAGCTAACATCCCCATCATTGCCAACATGCCAAACTTTTTAGAACTCGTTATCATCATCATCGGTTTCCGTTCTGGATTTAAAAGCCCTAATGGGCATTTTTGTAACGCAATCTGTACACGCGATATTCCCCCCCGTTTAACATAGCCTAAATAGCGGATCATTGGAAAAATACAACAACCGGGGCAAGCGACAAGCACTCACCCCGGCTTCACATATCTATCCTAAGCAGGTTCGCGAAATTATTCGTGTGGCGTTGAATCAAATACGAACGGATAATCGATCTGGACTTTTCCACCATTTTTCGGTGCCGGGAATGTCCATTTCGTGATCGCTGCGACAACGCAATCCTCGACGGCTTTGTTCAGCGTGTTTTCTTTTGCAACGACATCCGTAACGGCACCATCGGGGCCGACGGTCCACGATAAATCCAATTTGCCAGCCAAATCCTTGTTATTCTTCAGTTCGGCTTCATAGCAGGCTCTGATTTCATCCGTGTGTTCTTTTACGACGCCCTGAATGACTTCTTTATCGGCACTATCCGCATTATCATCATGCGGCTTGGAATCGAAGACAAAAGGATAATCGACTTTGACCTTTCCGCCATCTTTCGGTGCCGGGAATTTGAACGATTTGATGGTTTCCATGACGCATTTGGCAAAGGTATCGTCGTTCATTTTGCCGTCTTTTACACTGATGTCAGCCGTAATGTCGTCCTCGACATTGCCCTCGGCATTGATTACCCAGGAGGCTTTCACGGTGATTTCTTTATCGGCCACATCCTTGTTATTCTCCAATTCCTTTTCATAACAGGATTTCAGAGTACCTGCGCCCTCTCTGACGACTTTCTGGATAACTGCTTTATCGAGCAAATCGTTATCGACGCTGAGTTTGTCTGCGTCTTCGGCTTTGGCTGCATCGCCTTCGGCTTTGGCAGCATCGCCTTCGGCTTTGGCTTCATCCGCTTTTGGGGCTTCGGCGGGAGCAGCAGCTTCATCCGCTTTTGGAGCTGGCTCATCCACTTTCTTATCGCATCCCACCAGACTCAATCCCACGAGTGCCAAACAGGCAATGAATCCAACAAAACCCGAACGAAGACTGAATTTCCGATTCGACATATCTTTTTCTCCTTTTGTTTTTGAAAGCAAATCTTCATGCATGATTTGCTTTCATCCTATTGAGAACCGCTATTAAAGTGTTAAGTATATAACTTAACATCGCGCAGTTTATCATAAAAAATCAAATTAGACATTGTGAAATATGACAAAAATGCCAGATGGGGTGGTGTGTCGTTTATCCACATTCCAAAAAGTGGATAAAACCGCAAACCGAAATCGGCCATAGCGCCCCGTATGCAATAGGGGCGCTTCGCGGGCGTATGCAATAGCCCGCGAATGCGTGGCGTATGACAATAGCCACGCACCACGATTGAATTAGGTTTATTTGAAAGGCGATTCGTGGCACAATTTTTGCCGTTTTTGGCGGCCTTTTTTTTCAAGGCCTCGTAATTTCAATTCAACACGGAGTTTTTACTCCCATACAAGCGAGCATTTCGCATACATAAAGGACTTCAGGCATGAAAAGATACGTCGGGATTGACGTCGGTGCTGAAACACTAAAACTCGTCGAACTTCAGGATGATAACGGTTCCGTAAGCATTACCTCGAAACAGCGCATTGCCCACCACAAAGCCCCGGCGGCCGCGCTTCGCGAAGTCCTCGAAAAGATGGATTATGATTCGATTGACGCCATCGGCGTGTGCGGTCGACTCGGACGCCTTTTCAAACTCATGCAGATTCCCGAAAAACAGGCGCGTAGTGCCGGTTTCCGTTTCCTCGTCGACGACAAGCCTGTCACGATTGTGTCGATTGGTTCACACGGCTTTTCCGTGCTCGAAATGCGAGATGAAAAACACGAGATTTACCGCGAAAACACGCGATGTTCGCAGGGTACCGGCAATTTCCTGATGCAACTCGTCGAGCGTTTTGGCCTGACCGTCGAAGAAGCGAGCGCGCTTTGCGAGGATGTTCAGGACCCGGCACCGCTGTCCGGCCGCTGCCCCGTTATCCTCAAAACCGATATGACGCACCTCGCGAATGCCGGGACATCCCACGCGAGAATCGTTGCCGGCCTTTACGATGCCGTCTGCGAAAACGTCCAGGTTCTGATCAAGCCGGCGCTTTGCCCGCACCGCATGCTCCTGACCGGCGGCGTCATGCAGTCCGTCCGAATCCAGCGCCATTTCGGCCGATACTGCGACAAATACGATTTCGAGCGCGTCACGCTCGACGGCGACCTCGGCCTGTACCTCGATGCCATCGGCTGTGCACGGCTCGCTGCTTCCCACGATGCGAAACCGACGACGCTCGACGACGTTTTCTCCGTCAAGGTCGAAAAGCATATCGAGCACATCCCGAACATTGCCGAATCGCTCAAACGCGTTCGCCGCATCCCCATGCCCGCCCTGCCGAGCGCGTCCGACAGGCCCAATGCGCGCCTTATTCTCGGTTATGACATGGGATCGACGGGATCCAAAGTCGTCGCGATCGACGCCGAAGACGGCGCGATGGTGTGGGATGCCTACGAAAACACGAAGGGCAATCCGATTGGCGCGGCGCAGGATTTGACGCGGCAGTTCCTCGAATCCGCCTGGGCGAATCATCCCGTTGTTGCGGCAGGTGCCACGGGTTCAGGACGCGAAATCGTCGGTTCGCTGCTCAGCGTCTGCTATACCTCGGCCCCGATTTATATCCTCAACGAAATCGCGGCCCATGCCGAAGGCGCGGTTTCATACGATCCCCGCGTCGACACGATCTTCGAAATCGGCGGCCAGGACGCCAAATATATCCGCATTGACGGCGGCCGCGTCATCGATGCGGCCATGAACGAAGCCTGTTCCGCCGGTACCGGCTCGTTCATCGAGGAACAGGGCAAACGCTTTAATGGCGTCAAGGATGTCCGCGACCTCGCCCGCATTGCGCTGACCGCAGATTCTGCGTGTTCGCTGGGGCAGCACTGTTCCGTATTTATGGCCGAAATCATCGACGAAGCCGTGGCCACTGGCGAAAAACAGGAAGAAATCATCGCCGGCATCTACGACTCGATTATTCAGAACTATCTGAACCGCGTGAAGGGAAGCCGTACCGTCGGTTCCGTCATCTTCTGCCAGGGCATGCCGTTTGCGAGCGACGCCCTCGCTGCAGCCGTGGCACGCCGCACGGGTTCCGAAGTCATCGTCCCTCCGAATCCCGGTACGATTGGCGCTCAGGGCATTGCGCTGCTCGCCCGCCGTTACAAAGTGCTCGGCCACGACGATTTGCCGACGCTCGACATGTCGCGGTTCCTCGGTGCCGAAATCATCAAGAAAGACACGTTTGTCTGCAACTCGAACAAAGGCTGCGGCGGTGCCGGAAACCGTTGCAAAATCGAACGCATCCTCACGCGCCTCGAAGGCAAGGAATCCCGCTTTACATGGGGCGGCGGTTGCTCGCTCTACGACAAAGGCACCGGCCGCATTAAACTACCCGATCTCGCGCCCGATCCCTTCCGCGCCCGCGATGAATACATCGACAAACTCATCGCCAATCTTCCCGCCAATGACGGCGGCAAGCTCATTGCAGTCAGCGAGGAGTTTACCATTAAGAGTTTGATGCCGTTCTTTGCGACGATACTGGCGGAACTGGGGTATCGCCTCGACATCTTCCGCCGCGCCGATCAGGCCATTCTCAAACGTGGCATCGAAGAGGCAAATATTCCGTTCTGCGCACCGATGCAGCTTTTCCACGGCATTACCTCGACATTGCTCGACCGCAAGCCCGATATCCTCTTCCAGCCGATGCTCCTCAGCACGCCGGCCATGGGCGACGAAGACCGTTCCGTCCTCTGCCCGATCGTCCAGGCCGCGCCGAAGATGAATTACTGGGACACCAAGTGCTCCAAATCCTCCTCAGTCCTCGAATCCACGCGATTTTTCTCGCCAATCATCGACTTCCAGCCCGGCGATATCCACGGCGCACAGTTCAAGAAAACATGCCGCAAGATGGTTGCGGATCTGCTCGAAAAATCTGAAGAAGAAACGGCCGAACTGTTCGAGACCGTGTTTGAAAAATCCGTCCGCGTTCAGGCAGAATTCGATGAACAGATGCTGAAAAATGGTGACGAGGCACTGGCTTATTGCGCAGAACACGGCATTCCAGCCGTCGTCGTGCTCGGACGCGTTTACACGATTCACAACAAGGTCCTGAACTCGAACGTTCCTGCGATTCTGCGCGAACAGGGCGCGATCGGCATTCCCATCGACTGTTACCGCGTCGCCGATGACGTGCCTCTGTTCAAATCGATTTTCTGGGGCTACAGCCAGCGCAACCTCCGTTCGGCGCACCAGGTTCGTCGCACGAAGAATGTTTACAGCGTGTGGTGTTCGAACTACGCCTGCGGCCCGGACAGTTTCTCGTTGCATTTCTACAGTTATATCATGGAAGGCAAGCCCTACGCGGTCATCGAGACGGACGGCCACTCGGGCGACGCCGGCACGCGCACGCGTATCGAAGCCTTCCTGCACTGCGTCCGCGAGCATATCGCCAAGGGCGGCGAAATCGGCACGCCTCATGATTTTTCCGAAATCGAACGCAAGAACACGAACCTGAACAAAGCGCTGACCGAAAGGCAGACGATCATCATTCCGCGCCTCGGGCCCGGTGCCCGCACGCTTGCGGCCGCTCTGCGCGGTCTCGGTTACGATGCCGAAGCCATGCTCACACCGACGCGCGAAACGCTCTCCATTGGCCGCAAATACACGTCCGGCAAGGAATGCGTCCCGATGACGCTGACCCTCGGTTCCCTTATCGAACGCGTCGAAAAAGATCCCGACAAGAACCGCAAATTTGCATTCCTGATGCCCGCCGGCCGTGGCCCATGCCGATTCGGCAACTACAACCATCTGCACAAGATCACGATGGAACGCCTCGGCCTCGACGGCCGTGTCGATGTCTGGTCGCCATCCGACAACAACTACTTCGAAGGCATTCCCGGTGGCACCGTCGCGCTCGCCTATTGCGGTTTCGTCGCCGCAGATTTGCTGCTCTCGATGCGTTATGATGCGCGGCCTGCCGAAATTCAGAAAGGGGCCGTCGACGCGCTCTACGAGAAACTTGCCCAGGAACTCGACGATCTCCTCGAG
>JAZODZ010000124.1:0-4602 GCA_045597285.1 Myxococcota bacterium | reverse complement strand
CCCCGCCAATGCACCAACTGCCCCCAAAATAGCCAACGCGATAATATATTTCTTACTGATACGCTTCATCACAATACCCTCCCTCGATTAAAACTTCACATCGATGGCAAAGCTATTAAATCCTGCATTAAACGATACGCTCGGCGCATTTTCGCCCGATTCGCCAGAATCGCTCTGACCATCGCCGGAACCGGTCAAATGCGTATAATAGTAGCCGCTAATACCGGTCATGACGGCACCGACGACTGTCATACCGATACCCGCGCCGAGCAGCCCGAGGCCGAGATCGCGTGTAATCCCATCCGGCTTCCCCCTCAGTCTGCCGCCTTCGGCGCTCATATTCTTAATCTTGATCTCGTCATTCATCCCCACGAGAACGCCGCCTGCGATGGCAGCCGCGATTCCCCCCATGCCCAGACCGGCACCGGTCCACATCAAATTCTTGTATCGCGTCACATCCCCGGTTGAAACGAGGGTCAGTTCTAGTTCGTGGTTTTTCTCGATATACTGGTCTTTCTCGGCCTTGACGGCATCCACCTGGTCTCGCATGCCCTCTATCTGCCTGTTCGCGTCGTTCACCTGCGCCGTCAGGGCATCGATCATTTTCTTTCGCTCTTCGATCGCCTCAACAGTGCTCTCGGGGTGTTCCAGTTCGTATCGCTCGAACCAGATTTTGCGCGACAACCCGGGATCTGCGCTGTACTTGCTCAGGTTTTCGGAGGCTTTCTGCACGTAGACCTTGGCGTTATCGATGTTCCCCAATCCGCGGAATGCCAGGCCCGTATAAAACAGAACCGACGGCGTTTCCTTGCACACGGCAAACAACGGCTTTGCGGCTTCGATGGCTTTCTGGTACTCGCCCGATTCGTAAATGGCTATGAATTCCTTAACACTTTTCTGATAATTGGGATCCCCGATGTCATCGCAATCCGCAAACGCGAGCCCAGGAATCAAAGCAGTAAAAAGCGCCAAACAAACAACCAGATAATTCTTCATGCCGATTAGTCCATTAAAAAGCCCCGAACAGGGACGTTCGACCCATCGCGCAAAATGCGCATAACTCCTTGATTTTAGCATTTTATTTTAATAGCGCAACTTCTATTTCCCGTTCCGCCCCATCCTACGTCACGATCAACCAACATAATTCGGGACATGGATAACATCTTCCGAGCAATTTTGGAGCATCTATGCCAGGACCAACACAGCCGACAGGACGTCGGCTGCCGCGTAGGCGAAAACCAAAGCATCGAGGCAGGCAGAATTATTAGGGGCCTGAACAGTTATCATTAGAGTCTGAATAAACACCACTCGTCTTGCTATTCCCAACAAATCTGCGTATGCTATTCGCCGTGTGGTGGACGTGTCGTACATCGACATGCCCTGCGCCCCGACGGGGCGCTTTATGAGTTGCGGGTGAGCGTAGCGAACCCGTCCCCCTCTCCCATTGGGAGAGGGGTGCCCGCAACGCGGGCGGGGTGAGGTCACAGGCGAGGTAAGCAAAATGTCTAAGCAGTTAAAGTGTATTCCCTTGGTATTGATGGCTTTAATCCTCGCGGGTTGTGGCGATAATGACGACGAAACGCAGTCGGCCCTGTTATCGGTGTTTCCCGAGCAGCCGTTGGTTCTCTTCGAAAACGGCGAATCCGCCGACTTCACCATAAAACTGAATGCACAGCCAGAATCGCCAATCAACATCGACTTTATCGCCGAACCAGGGCTTTCGCTCAGTTCCCCCTATCTGACGATAACGCCTGCCGATTGGCATGTGGCACGAAGCCTCAGCGTGAACTGTCCCGACGACGACGTTGCCGCCGATCGCACGATAAAATTGACGTTCCGCGCTTCTGGCCTCGATGAACAATTCAACGGCATCACACTCGAACGCACAGTTGCATGCCTCGACGATGGCAACAATGAAGAAGACGAGTATAAGCTATGCGAAAATGGCGAAATTCTGTGCATTAATGAGACGAATTACCTCGTCTGTGACGTCGCCAACAACAGCTGGAACCCCACCGTCCTCACCTGTCCCGAACAAACTCCTGTATGCGACGGTTCAATCGACCCGAATGCCTGTGTTGTAAAAAAGGAATGTACCGGCCCGGATTGCATCATCCCCACTGACGTCGCCGATTTCATCCATATCGACGCGAGTTCAAATGTCACGAGCGAGGATGGTCAAACGGCGACTTTAGCCATCTCGCTCGGCAAACGTCCGACGGAGAATGTCGTCGTGTTGCTGACGAGCTCGGACGAAACCGAAGCCACCGTTCAACCGTCAAAGCTATTGTTTGCGCCGAGATCCTGGTTCAAGCCGCAGACCGTCACGGTCACGGGCGTTCCCGACATAGAGCAGGATGGCGACGTCCCCTACCGTATTCAAGTCAAATTCCTCGGCAAGGACAGCCGCTTTTCGAGTCTTGCGCCCTTCGACATTCAAATGACAAACCTCGATGCCGCTGTTCCCCTCAATGGAACGCCCGGCGTCTTCGTCACCCCAGTCAGCGGCCTTAAAACGAGCGAAAAAGGCGGCGAATCATCATTTAGCGTCATTCTGACAGGAACGCCGACGGCAGACGTGCGCATTCCGGTCAAATCCTCAGACGAAAGCGAAGGCAAGCCGTCGGTTTCGGAACTCGTCTTCACGCCAGCCAACTGGAACCTGGCACAGTCGGTCAAAATCACCGGCGTCGACGACGACGAATCAGACGGCGACGTGACCTATCAAATCAAGCTGGGGCCCGCCGTCAGCGCCGACACGCGTTACGACGCCATGCCCGTCACGAGCGTGAGCGTGACGAACGAAGACAACGACGCCCCCGACATTCCCGTCTCATTCACGGTCAGCGCGACCAGCCTCACGATCGAGGAAAGCGGAAAATCCGCCTCGTTCACGATTGTCCCCACGGCCCAGCCCATTGGCGATGTCGCCATCAGCCTCGCCGTTTCCGACAATACAGAAGCCACTGTCTCGCCAAATAACATCGTTTTCTCCCCCAATCTTTGGAACATCCCCCAAACCGTAAAAGTTCGCGGCCTCGTCGACAATATCGAGGATGGCGACCAGACATTCAAAATCAACTTCGACGTGACGAGCGACGACGCTCGCTATGACGATTACGAAATCGCACCCATCTCGGTCGTCTGCAAGGACAGCGATGCCCACACCGGAAACGAAGTCAAGCTCCGCGTCATGGCCGCCAACATCACAAGCGGCAATGGTTCTGGCTATTCCGAACGCCACGGCGTCCGCATTTTCCAGGCCGTCAAGCCCGACATCGTCCTCATTCAGGAATTCAACTGGTTCGCCAAGAACGATACGGACGATGTCGCCAAAAAGCTCGTCGACGAAGCCTTCGGCAGCGACTACACGTACACCCGCGGCCGCGGATCGATTCCAAACGGCGTCATTTCGCGCTATCCCATCATCGACAGCGGCTACTGGCCGTCAAATCAGATGCACGATCGCGACTGGGACTGGGCCGTCGTCGATTTGCCGGGGCCAAAAGAACTCCTCGTCGTCAGCGTCCATCTTTCGACGAAGAAAAATGGCAGCGAAATGCCCGTCCTCATCGAAGCCATCCAGTCAAAAATCAAAGCCGACGCGAAGGAAGGCAAATCGTATTTCGTCATGATTGGCGGCGATTTCAACACGTCTAACCGAAATTCCACGATACAATACATGTCCGAACTGTTCACGACAAAGGCGCCCTATCCCGTCGATCAAAAGGACAATCCAAATACGAATTCCAATCGCTCCAAGCCCTACGATTATCTCATGTGCAGCCCCGACTGGTGCAAATACGAAATTCCCGTCGAAATCGGTACGCACACGGGCGAAAAAGCCTATAAAAACGGCCACGTCTTCGATTCGCGTGTCTACGCCCAAACGCCCGCTGGCAACGCCACCGAAATCAATTACGTCTCGCCTGTCCAAGCCGGCGATTCAGACGCGGATCAAATGCAACACATGCCGGTCATACGCGATTTCTTATATTCGTATTAACAAATTCGATTCATAATCCCCCATCTTTGGGGGATTTATATTGTTGCCGTGCTATCTCGCTACGCTCAATACGCACGGCTTTCGGCGCTATCTCGCTATGCTCGATACGCGCCTCAAAGATATGGTGTGTGTGGCTACAAACAGTCCTTACAGTTTATATCTGTACACACTTCGTATTCAAGGAAATCATATACCTTTCCATCGCACTTAAACTTGAAATATCCCTTTTTACCCATATTAATGCAAGCATCTGTTTTACACTTTCGGCTACAAGTATTATCTTTACATACATCATAAGAACTCTCAAATTTTGAACAGGGAATACCTATATAATAATTGTCATAGCAGACCAACATACTATATTCATCTTCACATATAACCTCCCCCATTGCACATTCACCTACAGATTCTTTGCAACGTCCAGTTTCTACATTACAACCATATTCGCACGCATGCTCTTCAATCCAATTGCCTTCGTCATCACATACAAGGACACCATCTCCTTTATCATTGCACTTGTGCGTTTCGGGTTTGCAAAAACACTCACCAGTCTTTTCATTACATTTAAATTCGCATCGTTTAGACGGTCTAATCCA
>JAZODZ010000123.1:0-3747 GCA_045597285.1 Myxococcota bacterium | reverse complement strand
GGCGAGGAACAGACCTATCCCGAATATCCGGTTGCCGAGTGCCGTCTGAAATTCATCGAGGCGTCGAAGCGATATGCGAAGATCGACACGTCCGCGGAATTTGCCCAAAGCGCCAAGTTCAAGGGTGCCGAGATTTATTTCAACTACAACCACTTTGAAGAAGCACGTCCTCTGTTCCTTGAACTGACCCATGAGGCTCCGGATACGGACGTTGCCGTTTATTCGGCAAACTACCTCCTCGAAACGTATCGTCTGACGAAGCAGTACGAGGCGATGCGCGAAGCGTTGAAAGATTTGAAATCGAACTCCGCTTTCATGGCGAACAAGACGGAATACATGCCGAAGCTAATCGAGGCCATGAACATTTACGAAGAGGCACTCGATTACAAGATCTGCGAAGAGAAGAACGCGAACAAGCAGTATGAAGATGCCGCACGTTGCTATGAGGAATTTGCGGTCAACCACAAGGGCAGCGAAGATGCCGCGAAAGCTCGCTGGAATGCGTCAGTCGCATGGGAACAGACGTCTGAAGTCGGTCGTGCCATCGATGCCCGAGTCGCCCTTCTTACTTCGAATGGAGCGGATGAATCCACGAAAGCCCTTGCACCGCGTGCCATGTATGCGATTGGTCAGAACTATCACGGTCTGGCTGTTTATTCCGAGGCGGCTCGATTCTACGAAATGTTCGTCAAGCAGTTCCCGGATGATCGCGAGGCCTGCGTTCCCTTCGGTGCCGCGCCGAAAGATGAGCCCTGTGCAAAAGACGCGCTTTCAAACGCCGCCGCATTCCGCGCCGGTCTCGGTGAATACGAAAAAGCCGTCGAGGACTATGACCTCTATGCAAAGATGTTCCCGAAAGACAAGGCACAGATGGCTGCCCTTAAGTTCGCTACCGGCCGCATTTATTACGATCAGAAGAAATACGATTCCGCACTCGATCGTTTTAGAGACTTCATGAATAACTACGCCAAGTTCGGTTCGCCGGGCCTCAAGGTCGTTGCGAATACCTATATTGGGAAAACATACTGGGCGAAAAAGAATCAGAAAGAGGCTCTGAAATATTTCGAGACGGCTGAAAATCTCTACAACTCGAAAGATCTCCAGAAGTGGCTGAGTACCGCTGCCCAGGGTGAATCGGATCAGGCCCGCAATGCTGCGGCTGAAGCACGGTTCATGCGCGGTGAGACGCTTTTCCAGGATGTTCTCGATGTCAAGCTCCAGGATTCGAGCGTAAAAGGCAAGAAAGTCAACGAGTTCCTGCAGCAACAGCTTCTGAAGAAGGCTGAAAAACTTCAGGTTGCCACGCCTGTTTATAACGATGTCATCTCGAAGTTCAACGCACCGAAATGGGGCCTCGCGGCCATGACCCGACTGGGCATGATGTACGACGACGTCGCGCAGCAGATCGAAAAAGCACCGACGCCTCCTGGCCTCCCGATCGAAGTTGAGCTCGAATACGTCGATCAGCTTCTCGAGTTCTCGAGCAAATTCGAAGAAGCCGCCATTGGTTACTATGTCGCAGCCGTGAAGAAAGCCGCCGATACGGGTTGGTTCAGCCAGTACACGAGCGAGGCTCAGAGACGTCTGTTCGACCTCCGCCCGATGGAATATCGTTCCGCAGCCGAAGTCAAGGCGACGCCGAACAAGATGGTTTCGACCTATCACAACGGTGCGCTCTATACCGACCTCGAAGAATTGCGTGGTCACGGCAAGGTCGATAAACGACAGGTCGTTGAGGACACATTGAGTGACGATTCGGCAGCTGCCGGCGGCAGCGCAGAATAAGCCATAATCAGCCATGTGCAGGCCTGGCGCCTGCACGATGAAATTATTTTCTGAAATTTGAAATACGAGGAAGCTATGAAAGCTATGATTAAACATACAGTGCTTCGTTTTGGCTGCATTGCGGCAATCTGTGTTGGTTTGGGATTTACGATGGTCGGTTGCGGATCGGCGACTACTTCCAGTGGGACGGCGACTGTTAAATCAGCAACCAACTCGAAGACAATTGATGAATCCGGTAAACGTGCCGTCGTGAAGGAAAGCGCCGTTTCGATGTTCGAACAGGCGACAAAGCTTTCCAACACCAATCCTCAGGGCGCAATTGATGCGTTCAGAGCTGCTGCAAAAGAAGAAGAAAATTTCGCCGAGGCCTGGTACAACATTGGGCTTCTCGAACAGAATCGGGGCAATAAGAAAGAAGCTCTGGCCGCATACGAGAAAGCTACCGACATGCGTCCGAGTATGCCTGAACCATACGTCAACCAGGCGCGAATGCTGATCGACGAGGGCAAGACGGATGAGGCCGAACAACTTCTCCTCAAAATCGTCGACGAAAAGACGGGTATCGCTCCGTTCAATGTCCAGGCAAACCTGAACCTCGGAATGATTTACCGCCATAAAGGTGAAGAAATTCTCGAAAAAGAACGCGGTGGTTCGGAACCCAAGTTCAGCATGGAAGGTTCCGAGAAAAAGGGCGAAATCAAGAACAAACAGGCTTACGAAATGTTTGCCAAGTCCGTTGTTTACGTTCGCCGTGCACTCGCCGGTGATTCAAACAACATCTATTGCTACGAAAACCTCAGCGCCATTTATTATCTTATGAACAGCCTCGAAGTTGCTCGCCTCGTTTGCGAGCAGGCCATGCTTAAATATGGCGAATACAACGAGATGCTTCAGAAAGATTTGGATGCCGGGAAAATTACAAAAGAAGAGTATGACAGAAAGGCCTATACGCCGAGAGATCTCGCGGCCATCTTCAATACTTCCGGTCTGATTTATCTGGCCGAAGGTGAAGTCTCGATGGGCAACTCCGAGTTCAAGAAAGCCGTCGAAGCCGATCCCACCAACGTTCCCGCCATGCTCAACGTCGCTGGTATCGCCGTCAACGTTCAGGATTATCAGCTCGCCTATGACCTTTACAACAAGGTGCTCGCGCTGGAACCCAATAACGTCGAGGCTTATCTTTCCAAAGGCGTCGCCGCTCGTGGCCTCGGAAATACCGACGAAGCTGAAACCATTTATCGCGACATCATTGCGAAATATCCCGACTATCCGCAGGCCCAGTTCAATCTGATTATTCTCTATCAGGAATACTATCAGAAGACGGACGAGGCGCGTCAGATGTACGTCGATTTCACCAATGACCCGAAAGCAAACGCCATTATTCCTGGCCGCGTTGCCGAGGCTAAGGAACGCATCCAGCAGATCGATGAGATGAAGGCTCAGATCGCAAAAGCTGAAGCCGAAGCTGCCAGGATGAAGAAAGAAATGGAAGAAATGGAAAGAATGCAGAAAGAAATGGAAGCGATGGAAGCCGCCCAGCAGGAAGGCGAAGCCCAACAGGATGGCGGAGCCCAGCAGGAAGGCGCTGCTGAATAATCCATTTCATGAAAAATTGGCTGCCTGCTTAGGCAGCCTTTTTTGTGTATCAAATCACAGATTACGTTTCAAAACCCGGCGGATAATGTCCGCGCCATGAAATCCCTTTGATTGGAGATAATATGACCGACAAACTTAAAACGGTTGAAGACGTTGTGGATGGACGCACTGGAATGACCGATGAACTGCTCCAGCAGTCCGTTATTGATCATCTTCGTTATTCGTTTGCTAAAAATAGCAAGACGGCATCCGCAGATGATATCTACCTTGCCATGTCACTGGCTATCCGTGATCGCCTCATTCATCGTTGGATGAAAACGATGAAGCGTTATTATCAGACCGATGCAAAGCGCGTTTATTATCTTT
>JAZODZ010000122.1:0-2947 GCA_045597285.1 Myxococcota bacterium | reverse complement strand
TTTTCTCTTCGGAAACACCTAAAACGATATTCGTTACAGGCGGTGAAGATGCCGATCGGAGCCGTGTCGTCCGTGCATTTCTAAATAAAAATAATCAATCTCTTCCCCTATTTACGTGCTACACGGCTTCGAGCAACTGCTATTCACACGATATCGTGACCGCTCTTCTGGCGAGTCGAGTTGGTTGTACACCGGACACGCCGGAACAGGACAGACTGGCAATTATCAATCAGTTCAGCGACACGACGTTTGACAAGCCAGACACCCGGTGGGGCCGTGATATTCTTTATGCACGGTTTGGCCTTTCTAAATATATCGCGGTTCAAAAGACTGTCCAGGCTCTGATGTCCCGTTCGGATGCGGATGCGCTTGAGGTGTTGCTCTATCTCATCGAACGCGATGCACACGAAGGCTTGGTCACGATTGCAATCTCGAATTACTGGCTGAACTGTGGGCAGATATGGCGCGATGTCGTCAGGCATCTTTCGTCATTGCATTGCGGTGACATTCTGATTCTAATCGAGGCGCCGAATCACATTAAGGCACTCAAGGACGCGTCCGTTTTAACTGTTTCGCCGTACAGCAAGGCCGATATACTTGAAATATTGGAAACGGTTCTTGCAGAATACAATCTGCCGACCGAGAGACTTGAAGATATTTCGGGGCGCATAACTCCAAATTTCCATGGCATTCGCCGGGCGCTTCGCGTCATTCAAGGTGCGGTACAGACAGGACGTGATGTAAACACTCAAAACTTTGATCAGGCTTTCATCCAGTCTCTTGACAACAACGAGCGACAATTCCTTGGTGCCGCAAGTCTTCTCACGCCTGTATTTAACATCGACGATCTCATCCGCGTCATGATGCTGCAGCCGATGAAAGACGAGATCGTGTGGTTTGAAGAAAAACGCCGTCTCTGGTGCCTGAAACTGGCCGAAAAACTCGTCGCCGAAAACGAACTCATTGCACTGGATCCACCGGGGTATTATCGCGTCAATGAGAAGAACTTTATTGCAGAACTGATGCTTCGCAATAAACTGAGCATTTCTCGATACCTGCAAAAAGCTTATGTATCAGTTCTCATCAGCCGCAAAGCTGAAAGCGTCGAAATTGCAAAAGCCTGTGACAATGCCGGGCTCCTGGATAAATCTGCCAGGTACTGGATGGAACCGCTGAACAATCAGATTAAAACTTTCAGCAACCAGTCAGCCGATATTCTCGTTCATTATTGTATGAAACTGGTGAGTCCGGACAATCCGGAACTCTACCGGGAACTGACGCTCCTCTGCCTAGAGTATCTGTATCAGAGCGGTAATTACCCGGAAGTTATTTCGTGTGCCGAAACCCTTTCCCGAACCGGGTACATGAGCAATGATGAAAAGTGTTCTGCAGAAGCCTTCATCTGGCAAGGACGAGCAATGACGCAGACAGGCCAGTACGAAATGGCGCATCAGCGTTTCCTTTATGCTTTGAAACTGGCCGAAAAACATGATGATAAAGAACTGATATCAGATGCCAATTTCGGCCTTGCCGTATTGCATTTCGAGTCAGGCGAAAAAGGCGCTCTGGTCAATGCACTTCGCTATGCTGAAAAGTCACTCGATATACGCCGCAAACTCGGTAACCTGGAAAAAATCGCCGAATCCCAGACGATATGTGCCGATATTTACCAACGCCGTGGCGAACCACAGCGTGCAGAAGTCGCGGCAAATGAAGCGTATCAGGCACTGAGCGTTGCCGGCTATTGGTACAAAACGCCAAACTGTCTTTGCGTCATGGCCAAATCCGCGTCCAGCCTCGGTAAACCGCTCCCGCTTGACAACACTGAACGCGGCTTTGAAATCGTTGCAAAAACATGTAATCCTGCCCAGAAATTCGCCCTTCTCGAAACACGCATTCAGCTCCTGATGAATACCCTTCAGAGACAGCAGGTTCGGGAAGATCTAGAGGAAATGGAAACCCTGACAAAGACCTATTCCTATTTGCCATGGATAACACGGTATTACCTCCTCCATGCCGAATTCGACTTCAGCCGCAAGAACTTTAAGAAGACGACAAAAGCCCTAAAACTGTTTTTTGATGCGGCAAGCAAACTCAAGAATTCTTATTTGACGAGCCTTGGCTACGTTCTTTCCGCAGAACTGAATTTCGAGGTTAGCAAACGGAATTTAAGTCAGATATCAAACGAAAAAACCAAGAGACTGTACGACAAATCAACATCGATATTTGAATCACTCGGAGCTTGGCATCATGTCGCCGAAACTCTTCGCAAAGAAGCGGCATTCCTTGATTATCTCAATGAAACTGCCGAAGCTGAAGATGCCAAGTCCCGTGCAGACAAAGTCGATCCTTACTGCCAATAGTAAATCACCATGCCATCAAAAATAGACAAAGAAGCGGTTTTAGACTGGTTGTATAAAAATGCGGCTAAAGCCCAGAAAAATCTGGAAAAAGGCCTTAAAAAAGGGATTGAAATCCGCAATAATATAAATGCAAAAATTGAATCGACGCCTCGCGCAAAAGAAGCCCGCGACAAGGCAGCCGAGTTTATCCGCACTCGCTCCGAACAACTTGCCGATGTCCGAATCGGCGGCAAACGTGTCGGTGATCTGCCCAACGCTGCGCAGCGGATGATTGAACGGCAGCTATACAAAGTCATTTTTAAACTCCATGAAGCTGAACCAGACATGAACTGGGATAGCTTTATGCCCAATCCCGAAGAAATGCCGATATTCGCCGCATTCGAAACATTGGGACTGCCGTACGGGACATCCTTCGATGAAGTCAAGAAAACTTATCGTCGCCTGATGCGTGAATATCATCCCGATAAACACTCCGAATCGCCGGAAGCTGAGCGAATCGCCACGGAAAAGACCCAGGAACTGACCGCAGCCTACGAATTAATTTCCCAACATTACGGAAAATAATTATTTGGTTCAAAATTTAT
>JAZODZ010000121.1:0-5364 GCA_045597285.1 Myxococcota bacterium | reverse complement strand
ATTGTTGTAGAGCAGATTGAGGTAATACTTTCGCGTGGCGACGAGGTCGCAGTCCCAGGTGCGTTCCTGCATCCGGTCGACGGCCCACGAAAGAAAATCGTGCAACGCGCTTTCCTTGACGTGGCCGAGTTCGTCGAAGATGGTGACGAAATGTTCCTCGATTTCATCGAGTTCGACATCGCTTTTCGGGTATGCCTCGATGGGATCGAGCGACCGGACGATGAGCTTGCCGCTGTCGCGCATGGCCTGTGTGAGAATGCCGACGATTTGCGAGATGTAGAAGCCGAGCAGGAGACCGACTTCGACGGGGTGCAGATCCTTGATGACTTTGCCGTTTTGCGTGTAGGAACCGACGAGGAGTTCGGGGGCTTCCCATACTTCTTCGGCGGCCTTGCTTCTTCGGCGGCGCATGGCGAGCATCAGCGCGAACACGCCGAGGCCGACTGAACCGCCGAGAATGCCAAACCCGGCAAGTGGCGGAATGTAAAGCGCGTCGGGATTAAAATCGTGACCTTCGCGTTTGATGATTCTGGGCTTGAAAGCCATGATCGACGGATCGATATGAAAGTCGATGGCGGGCTGTCTGTCATTTTTTTCGCGGTGTGCGACCGCCGTGAGCCAGTATTTGCCGTCGTCGCCCTGTGTGCCGACAAAATTGAAATCTCCATCCCAGGCAGATTTCGTCACGAAAAGCGGTTCCTCTTTGCCGTCGCCAAGGAGCCTGCCTAACTCCTCCACGGTCAGCGTGGATCCCGACACCTCGACAGGCAGGACGAAGCGCATATCTTGCCAGGGCAACGAACTCCACTTGAAATAGTAATTGTCGTCGGTATCGAAGCCGATGATTTCCGAGCGGATCAGATCGACCGAATATTCGAGGATGAGCGTCGAGTCGCCGATTGGAACATCCTGTTCCGGCGTGATGTAATATTCAAATGTCTTTTCATTTCTTTCGATGGTTGTCGCCACGATGCCGGACTTGGTCATTAATATTGCCCTGGCATCCTCTTCAATCGGCACACTTAAGAAAACATTCAGGACGGAGGCCGGCGCATTTTCCACGTGAACGGGAACTTCGGCGCGGACGTTGGTCTTTCCCATGGCATCGACTTTCACCAGGATGTTGGCATTTCCGAGTTCCTGCGATGATTTCGCCGTCTGCATCTTTGTTTGGTCGAACGGCACGAAATCCTGCTTCATGTAAAACTGAATCCGCTGCGGCTCGCGAGGCTTGACGTCTTTCTGAACCACGACCATCGTGAGCAGGTATTTTCCATTGGTTTCGGTGCCGACATATTCGATGAGGTTCCTGTCGCTGACGTATTGTTCGGTAAAAATCTTTGCGTCCTTGGAGCCGCCGTCGTGCTGTCCGCGCTTGAAGCCCGTAATCTCTTCGAACAATTCATCCGAAACGTGTTTGCCGGGTACCTCGACGGGCAGAGTGATGAAGACTTTGCGCGTTTTCATGCCCGTCAGCCACTGCATGGGGGCCCAGTCGAAATAATAGAGGGGGCCCAGTTCGGAATGCGTCAGCTTGCCGATGTAGCCGTCGTCGAACAAATTGCCCCAATATAGGAACGTCAGAAGCGACGGGCCGTCGGGTAGCTTGGGGTACGCTTCGATGTCGTACTTTTTGGGCAGGATTAGGGTCACGATCGGCTTGGAAACCGTGCCGTCCGAAGCCTTGTATTTCAAGGCCTCGAATTTCAAGGGAGTCATCGCCATATTTTCGATATTCATCGCCGTCATGGGGCCATTCGAGACGGTGAAATTCACGACGTCGCCAATCGAGGTCGAACCGTCGGTGTCGATTCTCATGAGGACTTCGATGGCGTCCACGTCCACGTGCGGGACGGCTTCGGCCACGCCTGCAAAACACAGGGTTGCTGTAAAGCCCGCGATGAAGCTCAGACTTTTGTACATGGCAAAACTCCGGATTGTGGAATTTTTATTGGGGGGCCGGCCTGTCGCCTGCGGCGATACGGCCGTCTGGCGCGGCTATCGGCAAAGCCGATACGCCGCGCTTGTATCATATTATGCCGGCAAACGCACGGATTGGCGGTGGTGCCAATAGCATGGTAAAAATATATAAAATTATAATAATATATAAATAATATATAATTATACAGTTAATAATTATACACTTTTACGTGCTTCTTTCTTTAAAAGCGGGAATCCCATTTCCTCGCGCTGTTTCAGGTAACACTCGGCGGCCATGCGAGAGAGCGTTCGGATTCGATTGATATAAGACTGGCGATCCGTGACCGAGATCGCGCCGCGAGCCTGAAGGATATTGAAAGCATGAGAGCATTTCAGGACGTGGTCGTAACCGGGGAAGGCGAGCCCAAGGTCGAGAAGGCGCTTTGCTTCGGCTTCATACATTTCGAACAGTTTATATTCGAGTTCGACACTCGCTTCGTCGAGATAATATTTCGACTGCTCGACTTCGGCCTGCAGATGGACATCTTTATATTTGATATCATTGACCCACTGAAGTTCGTGGATGCTATCGACATTCTGCATATACATACAGATGCGTTCGAGCCCGTATGTGATTTCTGCAGTCACAGGATTGCATGGCAGACCACCGACCTGCTGGAAATACGTGAACTGGGTGACTTCCATGCCGTCTGCCCAGACTTCCCAACCGCATCCCCAGGCACCTTGAGAAGGGGCTTCCCAGTTGTCTTCAACAAGGCGGATGTCGTGCGCGAGTGGATCGATGCCGATGGCTCGCAATGAACCGAAATAGAGGTCGAGTACGTCTTTGGGACTCGGTTTCAGAATGACCTGGAACTGGTAATAGGCACCCCAGCGGTTTGGATTTTCGCCGTATCGCGCATCGACAGGACGACGGCAGGGTTCAATGAATGCAACAGAATAGGGCTCCGGCCCGAGTGCGCGGAAAAATGTGGCCGGATTAAACGTGCCTGCACCTTTTTCAATATCGTAAGGCTGTTGGACAATGCAACCCTGAGACGCCCAATAGCGCTGAAGCGTCAACACCAGATCCTGAAAATTCATGGATTCTCTCCTGTAAAATAGAAATCGGCATTCGCTGTATCGAATGCCCCTAAAAGCCCGCGTCTTGTACCGCTTTTTGCCTCAAATTTTAACAGATTTTTCACAGAACAATTCTAACGCGACGTCTATTGGGCATTTACCGAACGGCTAAACCATACCGTGAGAATCCGTTTTCAATCTTATTATTATAAATAATATACACGGGACGGCCGTGGATTTCATTCCTCTTTACGATGGATCCGTAGCTTTCATGCACGCGTTCGCGTTTGGGATCGCGGTTGTCTTCGAGGACAAAGTAGTAATCCGGATCGAGCTTCACGGTATTGGTCTGCGTGAACAGCAACTGATTTGTCGTGATAACCGGATACCATTTTTCGGGTTCTGTCTCGATATTTTCTGGCGTTGTCACGTGATGTGGCAGTTCGAACGTAACGATTGGGCGCTCATAGACGCTGTTATCGCTGGTTTTGTGAAACTGTGACAACGGCTTGCCATTTACATGCGGAACATAGCCTGAAAGCTGCACGGAATCACCGGGTTTTGCGATGATTCTTGCAAAAAATGCACGCCGTTTGAGCGTATTATTTTCCTGCCACGATTCTTCGACGAGCACGGGATCGCCGTATTCGGGGGCAGTACGTCGATAAGCGAGTTTATCGACGAGGATATAATCACCGCTCATCATGCTGGGATTCATCGTGTCATTGCCGAGCCAGGTCCGCTGCGTCACGAAGTTTGAACTCATGAAAAAACACACCGCGAGCGGAAGCCAATAGCTCAGGAAAGCAAGGCCGGCGTGTGCCCACGGTTCAAACCGTCCGGACATAACGGGCGGATGCCGGAATACCTGCACAACACTGTACATCCAGCACATCAAAACCAGCACCACAGACACGATCAGAATCGGAACGGGGAATAGCCCTGTCCAGTGGCATAGAAGTGGCCCCGTGATAAACAGCATCGCCAGCGAGAGGTTCACGCATAAGCAGAGAGAAATCTTACCACGGACACTCAGATGCGTCCCCGGCGACAGAAAACCGAGGATACACGTGGCCACCGCATTATTTTCCGGGAGCATCTCGACTGTGGGAGCTGAATGAAATCCTTCATCTCCCATCAGTCTTGCCGAATTTTCCAAGCCTTCATTAAAAAATTCATCTTCAATAAGCTCGGAATCCCCTGGAACCTCGTTCTGTTCTATCGAATCTGGCATTGGCAATTACAAATAAGGGTGCTTGGCTGTTTTCTTTTCGCTGTCGGGGGTCAGAATTGGCACCATTTCGAGCGATCCTTTCAGGATACATTCAGGCATTCCCTTCGTACTCGATTTGTCGAGCGTCTGAGCAATACCGGCTTTACTCAGCTTATAATTGTTGCGAATGAATCCTTCTGTGCCATCGGTGTAGCGCTGCTCGGTTACATAGTTGGCAAGAAGGCGGATTTCGGAAGGATCATATTTGAAAACATAAGTCCGGTCTGCGACCATGTCGCCATTGGTACATTGTTCCGTCCTGGTCATCAGGATTTCAGGCTTTTTGTCGCCATCGACATCTTTGACAGTCAGCTGTGGAGCTTCCTTTTGGGAGCCGGCTTCAATCGAGAGTTTTTTATAGGACAGGCTTGGAGAGCCGTTCAATCCGACACCGGCAACGATGAGCGTATCGCCACCAAATGCAACGGTTTCTTTTAATGTGGTACCGGCCAAATCGACATCGAGTTTTGCCCAGTCAGCTTCGATCGCCGCAAGGTGCTTGTTCTGCATTATCTGTTTCCACATGGCCTCGCCTAGCGAAAGCTTGATTTTGCCCATGTTGGATGTTTTGAGAGATGAGGCATTCTTTGGGTTAATCGGGCACGTGCCGATAGCCGCCTCGTCTTCGTTTTCATCGTCCTGATCCCAGTCACGTACGAGAACGCAATACCGCATGAAACCGTCTTTGACGGGCTGTTCTTTACCAAATGCGGAATAATCGGCCGAAACTTCGATATCATAACCATCCTGATCGATGTAAACTGCTCCCTCAAGGCCAACTGGTTTCCCGGAATTCCATTTGATAACATTCGCTTTTCCATCCTTCTGGCCACCGACATCGATGATGATGCCGCGTTTGGCTCCGAGGGATTTCCCATCAGCAGATTCCGGTTCGAGCCAAAGTTCGACTTTGTCCCCGCCCCATTGCTTGTGCTTGGAAACGATGGCATTATCCTTCACCGTGATCAGGAAATAGATGCGTTCTTCACCGTACTGGGCTCGTACGTTCCCACTTAAATCCTTTTCTCCAGTCCAGTCGTATTCATATTCGCCGCTTAAAAGCGTCGAAAACGCCACGCCTTTGTTCT
>JAZODZ010000120.1:0-5773 GCA_045597285.1 Myxococcota bacterium | reverse complement strand
GGAAATAAATAAACGGCGAGCCGAACAGGCGCATACGCTGGCATACGCTGGCGGTAGTGATTGACGGATCGCTATTTCGTTGGCATAATTGTGCGTAGGCTATATGCGTTCTGTGGCGTGTTTGTGGCGATTCCGTCGGTTTGCAGCTAACTCTCTATTTCAGAAACATTATTAAAACTGTATTATCTTCTCGCCAGGATAAGCATATTTTGCTAAATAAGCCGACGGGCAAACCATGGAGGCCGTCATGCCAGAGAATACGTCGATCAATCCTAAACCGAAGAAAACGAAACGAAACACCAAGGACAGCGTGTTTACGCATCTCTTTTCGTTTCCGCAATACCAGCTTGAACTATATCAGGCACTCCATCCGGAGGATGGGAATGTGTCGGAATCGGACATCGAAACGATAACGCGAGAATGCGTGGTCGCCCAGCATCCGCATAACGACCTCGGGATTCTCGTCAAAGATACGCTCATGGTTTTCGTCGAGGCGCAGAGCTCGTGGTCGCCCAATATCGTGATTCGGCTCATGTCGTATGCCATTCAGAGCCTGACGGACTATTTTCGCGAACGCGACATCTTTCTGCACAGCATCACTAAGGTGACTTGTCCGAGAATCGAACTTTACGCCATCTTTAGTTGTGAACGCGAGGAAATGCCGGAGTTTCTTTCACTCCGAAACGAGTTTTTTCCAAACAATGAACGTTGTGATCTAAATGCAACTGTCCAAGTGATCCAACTCGAGGAAGGAAAAACGGACATCATCAACCAGTACATCATGTTTTGTCGAGTTTTCGACGAACAGATCAAATTGTATGGCTACACGGAAGAAACCATTCGCGAAACACTTCGCATTTGCCGCAACAAAGGCATACTCGCTGAATATATTAAGAAACGGGAGAATGAAATTATGGATATCATGGAGACACTGTTTGACCAGGAATATGTTACGCGTATGTACGGCCTTGAAGAGCGGAAAGCGGGAAAAGAAGAGGGAATGAAAGAGGGAATGAAAGAGGGGGAGAAAAAACGTAATATTGCGTTCATTCACAATCTTATTCAGATGAATATGGATCTCGATTTTATTGAGAAAGCCACTGGGCTTTCGAGGGACGATATATTGAAGGTGAAAGATGGTGGAGAGTGATATTTGGATGTGTTCGCTGGTCAATTGTCGCAGGAGTGATATTCCTGCACTCGTTGAATATATAAAGAAACGGGAGAGTGAAATTATGAATATCATGGAGACATTGTTTGACCAGGAATATGTTACGCGCATGTACGGTCTCGAAGAACGAAAAGCGGGAAAAGAAGAGGGGGAGAAAGAACGTAATGTTGAGTTCATTCGCAATCTCCTCCAAATGAATATGGATCTCGATTTTATCGAGAAAGCCACCGGGCTTTCGAGGGACGATATATTGAAGGTGAAAGATGGTGGGGTGTGAGAGTGTTTGGGGAAGGTTAGTAATTTTGTAGGTGTGATATGGCTGTTTAAGTCCTAGGTTTTGCGTGCGAGCCGCTTGCATCTCAAGTAATCACATGAATTATTTGGGTGTTTCTTACAGAAATTGTTTCGATTATTTTTGTACTTGAACAAAGAAATGTTGGTATTAGGTATAAGGATTCTGCTATAATTATAAGACGATGGGAGGTTTAGCTTCCATAGGTTAAAAGTTAAAACCATGATACCTCAAATAAGGTGACGTCGTATTTCAAGCCCTTTTTAATTTGTGTCAACACAAATTACATTTTAGAAATGACAATGCATAAAAAGACAAATCATTTTTTATATGTGTCTGTAGCGCTTTTCCTGCTATCAGGATGCTCGCTTGAGTCCTCAATTTATGCCTGTGGGGAGGGGGATGGCATTCTTGACTGCACGAAAGATATTCCTGGTTGGGCTGATGGTATATGTGAAAACAATAAATGCGTTGTCACGGATTGTTCAGTCGGGTTTATGTTTAATAACAATCAATGCGAATCGGGCTGTCCCAAGGGTGAACATCTTGTGGATGGAATTTGTGCTGAAGACACCACAACGGAATGTGGCAATCATCTAGTCAATTGCGAACTGGATGTGCCCGGTTGGAGTAATGGCACTTGCACGGATGGACTGTGCATCGTCAGTCAGTGTAAATCCGGTTATTTGTTTAATAACAATCAATGTGAATCGGGTTGTCCCAAGGGGGAGCATCTTGTGGATGGTTTGTGTGTTGTTGACACAGCGCAGGAGTGTGGCAATTATTTAGTCAATTGCAAATCGGATGTGCCCGGTTGGAGTGTTGGCACTTGTACGGATGGACTGTGCATCGTCAGCGAATGTCAACCTGGCTTTCAGTTTATAAATAATCAATGCGAGAGTGGCTGTCCCGACGGTGAACATCCCAAAGACGATGGATGTGCAAAGGATTCAATTGAGCATTGCGGAGATGAACTGACAAATTGTGCACTTGAGCTTACTGGTTGGGCCTCGGGAGAGTGCAATAAAGGCAAATGCATCGTCAGGGAATGTCAAACGGGGTACTTGTTTAACGGCAAGCAATGTGAACCAGGCTGCCCCACGGGGCAACATCTCAATGATGCTCATCTTTGTGAAGAGGATTCAGCCAAACATTGTGGAACGCATGAAAATGATTGTACTTTGTCTGCCGGGTGGCTTGACGGGGATTGCGTGAATAAAAAGTGTCTTGCAACCAAATGCGCCCCCTATTTTGAAATTTTCAATAACCGTTGCGATCCATGTGCTAAAACAACTCATATTTATCAACCGGATTTGTCGGAATATATCTGCGAACCCAATTCCCTGGAGAATTGCGGCGCACATGGTTATAATTGTGCCAAAGAGATTACAGGCTGGGTCGATGGCTCATGCAATGAAGAGAAAGGGGAATGTGTTGTTCAAAAATGTAAGGATGGCTACTCCCTTATCGAAGGAAAATGTATTATCACATCGTGCCCAGAGGGCGAACATATCTATCGCGATGCCAATATTTGTGAACCCGATAGCCTTGAAAACTGCGGACTTCACGACTATGCTTGCTCTAAATTTGTCTTTGGCTGGGAAAAAGGACGATGTGAACACGGCCAGTGTGTTGTCGATGAATGTCAGTTCGGATGCGAAATCAACGAAATCGGCAAATGCGAACCCTGGTACGATGGCAAAGTTTGTGCAATTTCTACTTGCACACTTTATCTGCCAAAGTTTTGGGGACTGGAATGAGATAGGTTCCTTCATTATCCGTGCCCGGGCCTGTCTTTAGTTTGCAGGAGACTTCGGACCAGTTTTCTCCGAGTTGGCTGATGAGTGTAATTTTGTTATCATCGCTAAGAACTGGGCGTTTGTTGGTATCGTAGACGAATGTATAAATAGCGGCTTTATTGGGGATATTTCCGCCGACATCAGTCACACCGCCGGATGATTTCCAATAGTACGAATTATCGATATATAACGAGCCACCGTGTCGATCTGGATGTGCGATATTCGAATTATCAAATAGACCAAGGAAGCCATTATTATAAGAACTTCCTGTTACAGTGCCTATGCCAATGGTATTGTTAATCGTCGTCGTATTTTTTGCATTATATCCAATGGCTGAACCGACGTTTCCTGCGGTTGCCTTCGCATTCCCTGTTCCCAGACTGTTTGTAATTGTCGAGTTGCCACTGGTGTTGAGAATTGCTCCAACAATACCTCCCACAGAGCCATAGCCTGTGGCGTTGCCTGTCGCCATGCAATTTTTAATGGTGGAACCGTCTTCAAACCCGATTAGGCCACCGATATTCCAGTATCCGGATACGTTGCCTGTCGCATAAGTGTTTTCGAGTATCGTTTTATATGTTCTGCACACGGCACCGCCTACGCATACCCCATCTTCACTATATGTCATGTTTGTTGCAGTTACATTGCCCGTGACGTAACAATCCTTAATCGTTGACTGATGTGAATATAATACCAATCCTCCTGCACTGATGTTCGCTTCCACATTGCCTGTGGCATAACAATTATCTAATGTCGAATTATCCATTCGACCGATTAAACCAGATGCATTGGCGTGTCGTGCAGTAACTTTTCCAGTGGCATAGCTGTTATTGATATTTGTATTTTCCATATATCCGACGAGACCGCCACACGTATCAAAGCAGTTGACTGTGCCAGTGGCATACGAATCAGTGATCGTTTTTTTACCATCTACGTCATTATAAATCCGACCGACCAGACCGCCAACCCAGGTGCGCGTTGGTGCATTGATGTTGACGGACGACGAACAGTTGGAAATGTTGCTCTTTCCGCCTGCTATTGTTCCGAGAAGACCGCCAATATTTTTTGTAAAAGTATTGCCATCAGGCGTTATTCTGAATGTATTGTTGCTGATATCTAAACTTCCGGAGGCGTGTGAGTTGCTGATCGTCGAACTATTAAAACCGCCGAGTAAGCCGCCGACGGCATCGATATAATGCTGAGTTTGGCCAGTCCGGATGGTACTTTCGGATGAACAATCTTTTATCGTCGATTGATCTGCCCAGCCGATCATGCCGCCAGCTGAGCTGATTCCATAGAAGGTAGTATTTGTTTTGGTTGAACAATTCGAAATCGTTGAATTGAGGGCATAACCAATCAAGCCACCAAGTCGTTCGGGTGAACCAAACCCCACATTATCCGGATCTGACACATTGCCAGTTTCGTGTACGTTGATAACTTTGGAAGTATTAATTGAGCCGACGAGTGCGCCGATTTTTTGTGCGCCGTTTGTTCGGGCTGTGAGATCAACAGATAAGCGCAGATCGCGAATGGTTGCGTCAGTGGTGACACCAAACAGACCGGCATTACTGCCGTTTGTCGTCAGCTTGCCGGATATGCTTTTGCCATTTCCCAAAAAGATGCCCTTAAAACTATTCGTCGCATTACCAATCGGCGTCCACGATACCGTGCCAAGTTCCAGATTGTTCATCAATATGTAGGCATTGTTGGCGTTGCCAGCATCGGGATAGCTCGATCCACTGTTGATCGCGGCTCGCATACTTTCGAGTTCGAGTTTGGTTCGTATGCAATAGGCTTTGATATCCTTGCCGTCGACAGTAACTGTCGCGTACTCGTTTATGCAGGCCAAAAGTGGAACGACGCAGATACCGTCGTTGCATGTCTCGTCGCGATGACAGGCATTGTCGCATGAACCACAATGCTCGTTGCTGGTATTCAGATCAAAGCAGTGATCGTCGCCACAATGTTCGGTGCCTTCTTTACAGGTATAGACACATTTACCTTCTTCGCACGTAATGGTCGAGGCATTGGCGTCTATGCACGCATTGTTGCAGGAACCGCATGTTGTGGCAATCGTCAGGTTCGTTTCACAGCCGTTCGATGGATCGTTGTCACAATCGGCAAATTGCGACTGACATGAATAGGCACATTCGCCATTATCACACGATTGCGTTTTGGTATTGGGCAGCTCGGTGCACGCCATACCGGCGGATGATGTGTCACAGCCGCAGTGCGCAGTATCGGTCTTTGGATTGGTACAAACAGATTTATTACCAATTTTACAGAAAATATCGCCATCGTTCTCGCAGACACAGCTGCGTTCGCGGCAAACTTCGCCTTCGGAGCACGATGTCGAACACGAACCGCAAAATATCGAGTCATTGCTTAAATCGACGCAATGACCGTCGCACTTCTCAAACGGGGAATCGCAATTGAGTTTGCATTCTTTGTTCTGACAGATTTCGCCTTTATCCACCGCACAAGCATTGTCGCAGCTGCCGCAATAGTTTG
>JAZODZ010000119.1:0-3703 GCA_045597285.1 Myxococcota bacterium | reverse complement strand
GAAGACGGCGACGGTTATTATTTTGGCCTCGATGACTGCTGCGATTCTGTGGCTCAGTGCGGTGCGAAGGAGCCCGAAAAGATCAATCCCGGTGCGCATGAAGTTCCCGATAACAAGCTGGATGACAATTGCAATGGGCTGATCGATGAAGACACGACGGTTTTGTGCTCGACCAATGCCGTTGCGTTTAAATCGAACCAGGCACTGACGGCAGATGATGCCGTCCTTCTGGCGAAGGCGATGGACATTTGCGATGATGCTGCGGTGGCGGGTTATGGGCTCGTTTCGGCGCAGCTTCTGCTCGCTGATGGTTCGCCTCTTCCGGCGCAGGGGGACAGCAAGGTTTGCGGCACGAGCACGTTGATTTCGCCGGCCGATCAGGTTGCGGTTGCCACGGATCTCGGCGACATCGTTCGTCCGGTCAAGGGCACGATGGCAGTTTTGTCGTCCGGAAAGGCGCAGGGCAAGGAAAATACTGGGTATCGCGACTGTTCTGGCACGGAGGTTTCGGCTCCTTCGGCGTTCCTCGCAGGTCATGATGGTGTCCTGCCGGTCAGCGAGGTTTGTTATGACGCGTCGAACCCGCCGTCGCATAAAATGGCCAATGACTCGATCATGCTCAGGCTGAGGTTAAAGGCGCCCTCGAATGCCAAGGGATTCACGTTCCGATTCAAGTTCTTCTCGAAAGAGTATCCCAAGTACGTCTGCAACAATTACAACGACTTTTTCCTCGCGCTGACGGATGCGCAGAGTTCGGAAATTCCGGCGGATCGGAACGTTTCGTTCGATGCCAAGCATAACCCTGTTTCGGTGAACAATGCGTTCTTTACCGAGTGCGAGAAATCGGCCTGCACGAGCAGCAAGGGGTGCAGCGATTGTGCGGATGGCACGGACAAGCTCAAGGGATATGTGTCGGATGTCAAGCAGGCCGGGGCGACGGGGTGGCTCAAGACGAGCGTTCCCGTGTCGGCGGGTGAGGAGTTTACGCTCGATTTGATGATATTCGATGCTGGCGATCGCGGCAACAAGACGAACGGCTGGGGACATCAGCGCGATTCCCTCGTGCTTCTCGATAATTTCGAGTGGAATTACGATGCGACTTCATTGGTCACGATCATTAACTAGAGTTTAATTGCAAAAGTAAAAGATACAAGGTACGCGTTGATCCCCCGGTAGGCCAACCGGGGGCTACGAAACTGGAAGCGAGTGAACGAGATTCCGGGCTTTTTCTCATTTCGCAATGCTCGCAGAGCCTAAAATTTTACCGCGCATTCAATTATGGTAAATCTGGCGGCGGTCATTGCTTTGTTTTTATAGGGAATCACGGTCGGGTTTAGTTGGTTTTTTATGTATTTGCTTAAAGGGCTTTTGATAGGTTTGGCAGTTGCGGTTCCAATCGGTCCAGTTGGGCTGATGTGTCTGGAGAATACCGTTTGCCGCGGCAAAAAGGCGGGATTGAGTTGCGCATCCGGGATGGTGCTCGCCGATATTTTTTCGGCGTCTTTGATGCTGATTGGGATAGGACTGTTTTACGACACAGTTCTGGCTTATGAGACGACGTTCAAGGTCGTGACGGGGCTGATTTTTTCCGGACTTGGTGTGGCGCTTCTTGCGCTTCGCAATCGTGAGTCGAAGAGTGTCTCGAATTCTGCGGTTGCCGGTCTGAGCATTTCGTCATTTATTCTTGCCATTTCGCCGGCGACGTTTGCTTTGATGCTCTTTCTATTTCCCGCGCTTGGGCTGACGGATCACTCGCATCATCTGCCGATCATTCTCGGCGTGGCAATGGGGAGCGCGGCGTGGTGTGCGCTGATTCTAGGTGCAGGCAAATTCATTCGCCATTGTCTCGGCAACCGCCTTCCGATGTTTAAACTTGTTGTGGGAATTATCTTTATTCTGATTGGTATCGTGGGTATTATTGCGTCCGTTTTGGGGTAGATTTTTTTTCCCTTTTAACTTTTTTTAATGAGGCTTGGTTATGGCCTGGAGTAATATTCCTTTAGTTCAGCAGATAGACAATACGGTAGAAGAACTTGGCAAGTTTCTTCAAGGGAAAGGAGTCGAGGAGAAGGACATTCTCAGAACGAAGGAAGTCTGCCGTGATTTCTGTAATTTTCTGGGCAGTGATATTCATAAAGCTGGAGAAAAGCAGTACACCATTTATCAGCAGCTGCACTCGACGACGTATGAAGATGAGAAAGAATATTCCGTGATGATGGGTTACATCAAGGAGTATTTCTACGAAGAGAAGATGAGCTACGAGGCCGAGAAGACGCAGTTTGCACCTGAGATAATAAAGCCTAAGAAAGGGGTTTCGCTCGCCAATGCCGAGCTTGAGAAGATGTTCATGAATGCCGACATCGACGATTCGCCCAAGAAAAAGCCTCATCAAAAGGAAGAGGAAAGTTCCGAAGGGGGAGGATTTTCGGCCCCCTTGCTGAGCGATAGTCTGTCGAAAAAGTCTGAACCGGTGGATGAAAAAACGGCGGAGGAAAATGCCCAGCTCAGCGCTGAAAACGCGAGACTTTCTGCGTCACTTGCGATGATGTTTTCTGAGGCTGAAAAACAGGCCGGGCCGATTGCAGGTTCTCCGAAAACACCGCTTTCGAACGATTTTCTTTTCAACAAGCGAAGTGAAAAGTTTCTTCTTTCTGATTCATCTAAAAAAACCGATAGCAGTTCGAAAAATAAGAAAGTTGAGGATGATGGCGTTCGGCACGAGGATTTATCCGCCGAATATGAGGACGAGCTTTCCAAATTGCCGTCGACATCGGGAGATGAAATCTATTCTGCCGATGTTGCTCCTAACAAAGACGAAAACCTCGTTCGAAGTGTCGATGGCGTGGCTTATCATTTCAGCCAGAAAAGCATCCGTAAAATGCGGAATTTTGAAAAGCAGAAACAGCAGAATGATATCAGGCAGAGTGGTGCCAACCCGATTGACAAGTCTCTTTTAGCTGGATTTCAGCCTTATCTGTTCGATGCCAATTACCTGATCGACATACCGCTTCCGGAGCCGGATCAGATGGAACCGCTCGGGCACGATATCGTGGTGCAGTATATCGTATCGCTTGCGCCGTTTATCGTTTTGTTTATGATTGGCATCCTTGGGCTTCTGATCGAAGTTTATCCTCTGATGATTGCGCTGATACTTGCTGGTTTTGCATTTGTATTGGTCAAGCGCGAGATTTTGCCTGCCAACCAGCTGACTCCGTTGGCAACGATTTTGGCCTATTTAAACGCGAAGAATGGGCGTTGTTATGGTCTGGCCCGAACCCTGATTGCCCAGCCAAAGAATAAGCAAACGGATGACGATTTGTCATTCCAACAGATCTGGGCACCGGAACCGAAGTTCATTCAAGCCATGAAGAATCGTCTTCGCGATGTCGAAGCACCGGAAATCCGCACGGTTGCTGGGAGTGAGGCGAGCAATCAGCTCCTTTATATTCATAGCGACGGCGACAACTACTGGCTTCTCCCGATGGTGCGTATCAAGAACAAGTGGTACATCACGGATCCGACGATGTCGGTTCATACCGTGTCGAAGAAATAGGTTGGCTCTCTTGCTTGCCCCCCTTTCCATTAGAGCTGAGGAAGGGACAATTGCTGTAAATGATGCAAATCATAGAAGCCCGTAGGGCTTCACGTTTAGTAGCCCCCGGTTGGCGCGTAAGCGCCTACCGGGGGATTAGGTCATTCAACC
>JAZODZ010000118.1:0-6008 GCA_045597285.1 Myxococcota bacterium | reverse complement strand
GGCGTATCGGCGTAGCCGATAGCCGTGCCCCAACGAAAAAAAAGCCCGGTCAAAACCGGGCGAAATCATTAGAAATCGAAACCGACACCGACGGCGGTGTATTGGTCGGTGAATTCGAACGTGGGATGGAGGTTCGAGATGAGTGCGGCATCTTTGGCGCGTTCCTGATTATTGGAGATTTCGTACCACGTGATGGCACCGATGATGGCACCGGCAGCGGCGCACGAGAACGTCGTAATCTTGCCTGTTTTCTTGGAATCGACGAACCCAATGGCACCGAGTGCGGCACCGATGGCGCCGCCGGAGGCACCGCCGGCATAAGGCGTCCACGCAACACCCCAGTTGTGCATGGCTTCGCCCGACCAGTGAACGAGCCCGGCTTCGACAAACGGCGCGACGATCGTGGCGGCAACGAGGGCATTGTAAAAGCTGTTTTCCTTGCGATTTGTACGGCCATTTTGTTCATAGGCAACGTGATCGGCGGCGTAGGCAACCATCATGCTTCCACCGAGCGTTACGCCGGCACCGAGAATGGAGGCCCCGATTTCGGTGAAAATGCGGGATGTTTTGGCACCGGCAGTTTCGACCGCATAATTAGTAGTGTCAATGGGTTGCCATTCAGCCTGAGCAGGCTGTGGTGCGCTTGGTTCGGACTGCAATTCGGTCTGGGCAGTCTGAGTGTTTGCATCCTGAACAGTCTGTGGCTGAGCGGCCTGGCGAGCCTGGTCGCGTAAAATGGCGTCATTAAGCTGCTGATCGGCGGTTTCGTCTGCGAAAGCATAGGGGGAAAGCACGCAGACGCTCGCGATAAGTATGTTGCCGATAAGTGTTTTTCTAAGCATAAGATGGATTTCCTACTGGATAATTGCGTTGTAGAACAAAGCCGCTCGATATCACGGTTTGAAGTCTATCGCATAACTCTGTGATAGGCAAATAATGTTCAATAAAGGCTTTGAACGCGAAACTGCCGTGTACTGCGCTTCGTGCAAGATCACAGGCCGTATTCGGCGCGATCGTTTGCGGGAACGAGGATCATCGTCGTCATGGGCGGCACCTGGATGGAACCGCTGAGTGAGACTGTCGCCTTGGTGTCGTCGAGAAGGTCAGTTGACTGGCCCGACCACGGCAGGGAGACGTTTGCCCGTGAGGTCTGTGTTTCGTGCGTGTTGACGATGATGACGGCGTTTTTGCCTTCATAAGTCTTCGTGAATGCGTAGATACCGGCGTCGTCACCGGAAGTACTCGTGGTGTAGACGACGTTGCTGACGGTACCGCGGCGCAGGACGGGAGCGGCTTTTCGGATTCGGATGAGTTTCTGGATGTGTCTGAAGAGCGGGTTGCCTGTATCCCAGGCATTGTAATTGGCGTAACCGAGGTTCGGATTCTGTGCGAAAATCGAGGCGGTGCGATCCCACATATCTTCGCGGTTTCCTGGGTCATTTCCGCCCATATAGCCCTGTTCGGTGCCGTAATAGATGCAGGGGATGCCGCGCTGCATGAGGAGGAAAGAGAGGGCATTCTGAAGCGACTGGACGCCTTTTTCGTCGGGGCGGTCGTAGAGATAGCGGCCGACGTCGTGGTTGTCGAGGAAGTTGACGAGGAGGTCACGCGGTGCGACGCCGTTACCCTGGGAATCGATCACGCCGCCGGGACGCGGTTTGTCGCTGAAGAGGGCATGTCGGCCACCGGCGTTTCGCACGCCGTCATCCCAGCCATAGAGCGATGCGGTGCCATTGGCACCACCGTTTCCGCAAAGGGCGACAGCCGTGTTGCCCGGGGCACATTTGAAAGCCTGATCGATGGCGTATTTCTGCGAGAAGAGGAAAACGGAATCGACGGAATTTTCATTGAGTGTATAGGCTGCGAGCAGGTTGTCGTTGCCGTCAAAAGCCTCGCCGTACATGAGGAAATTTGTCTTGCCACGCATGGCTGCATGGGCACGGATTGCGGGTGCGAAGTATTCCCAGAACGAATATTCGACGTGTTTGAGCGTGTCGATTCGGAAGCCGTCGCAGTCGGTGGCATCGATCCAGTAAGAGAAGACCTGCACCATGGCTTTGCGGACGTCTTCGCGTTCGGTGGCGACGTCCTTGAGGCCGCCGGGGAAGTCACCGAGAAGCGTCTGATCGTTCTGATAATACTGGCGCGGCGTGCCGTCGAGATAATCGCCTGCGGAACCGTCGAAGTTCGTGAAACGGTGCGTGTAGGGTGAAGATGCGCCTTTGGCTTCGCAGCAGTTGTTCGTCGAAGTGCACGTTTTCCAGGGATTGTAGATATTGCCGTCGTCGCCGATGCCGACGTATGGACGGCATTCGTCATAAATGCCCGTACCTTTGAGCGTCTTGAGCGTAGCTGCGTCGTATTTGATTTTATAGACGTAGGAGCGCGTGTTGTAATCGTATTCGATTTGCGTGTCGTAATCGTAGGTACGCCCTTTTTGGTGGTACCAGTTTGGATTGGAGAAGCCCATGATTTCAGCGGGCGTGGTGATTTTCCCGTCGCCGTCGAGGTCGATATTTTTCGGGCCCGGGGCGGTGCGGTTAATGGACGGGATATCGAAGAAGACGATGGGGGCCTGGCCGGAGATACCCATCGAGGTATAGGCGCGGATGCCGGAGGCGCGGAAATCGGGGTCGTATTCCGTGACGCGGCTGAGTTCCGAGAGGGTGTCTTCGGTGCGCTGGGAACCCTTGTCGGGATAGCCGGCACCGGCGAGCCAGTCATTGGGCTTGCCGTTCATGTTGATGTCGTAGAAGAAGACCTGTCCGACGTGGTTCGTGACGATATCGAGGATGAGTTTCATGCCTCGTTTATGGAGTTCGTTCGATAGGCGGCGGAGCGTGGCGAGATCGCCGAAATGGGGATTGTGCTTGATGAAATCGACTGTCCAGTAGCCGTGATAGGAGGCGAAGTCGGCGTCTTCCTCGACGTTTTTGACGGGCGGGGAGATCCATAACGTGGTGACGCCGAGTTCCTGGAGGTAATCGAGTTTGTCGATAATTCCCTGCCAGTCGCCGCCGTGATAGCGGCTCATGGAACGCGTATCGACGTTGAAATCGTTATTGATATCGCCGTTATTGAATCGATCGACGATGAGCTGATAGATGACTTCGTCACGCCAGTCGGAGACGTTGGTCGTGAGCGTGATACCTGGCTGGTTAGGCTCGGTGGGAAGGTCATCGGCATCGACACAACCATAAAGGCCTGCGCAGACACAACAGAGAACAGAACACATCGCGAGACGTGATATGCGTTTGATCATGAAGCACGGATCCTTATCAAGATTCGGGGCAATCCCGTTCTATTTTTTGAAAAGAAGGCTGGCGATAAAAATTTGGCATCATCTGAAGGATGATGCCGAAAGAAAGAGATTTGGACTAGAGGCCTGGTTTTTTGCCAAAGATACCGCCTCTTCCGCCGGTAAGGCCAGTAGGCTTGCTGGTGGTATCGGCCTGAGGTGTGGTAGGTTTCTTATGTCCGCCCGTCGATTTCTTTTCGGGTTTGGGATCTTCGGCCTGTTTGACGATGTTGAAAGCCATTTCGGAAGAGGCAGTGTCATTCTCGATGAGGACGAGGCCGTAGAAATCGTTGCTTTCGCTGAGTGCGTAAGGATCTGGTAATTCCTTCGGCATGAGGAAATAAGCGGCAACGCCGCCGGCGATGAGGAAGCCGACAACGGCTGCGATGATAGCGGGAGCTTTGGATTTCTTAGGCTCTGCGGCTTTTGCGAGTTCCTCGTTCTGGAGCTCAAGGAGTTCCTGTTCCTGGGATTTTTTGAGCTCGATGGCCTGCAGTTTGGCTTCGGTTTTTCGCCGTTTTGTTTCGATTTCGGCCTGAATGCGTTCTTCTTCTTCTCGTTTCTGTCGAGCTTCTTCTTCCAGGTCGATGATACCGGCTTCGATATCCTTTTCGCGCTGCAACTGAGCCTGCATTTTGGCCTGGTTGATTTTGAGGTCTTCCTGGGCCTGTTTTTCCGCGATAATGGCCTGTTCGGCTTCGATTCTGGCCATTTCTTCTTCGCGTTCTTTGGCGAGGCGTTCTTCTTCTTCCGCTCTGCGCTGTTTTTCTTCAAGCCGTTTGCGTTCTTCGGCGGCGGCTGCTGCTGAATCATCAAGAATGCTGTCGAGAAGGCTTAATGCATTTTCACCGCCGTGTTTTCCTCTTGAGGAACGGCGTACTCTGGCAACTTCGCCACTTCCAGCTGGCTTTGTACGATTTAACGATTCAAGTAAACTCGGGTCAACTGCCATAGCATAACTCCTGTCAATAACGCACCAAAATCGCGCCTTGTTACTATATCACTAATCTCAGCGTTTAATAAAGCTAAAATCCTAGTTTTGAAGGGAAATGTTATCGCCGTGACTACTCCACGACTTTGAGGTGTATGTCCATGCGTCCGCCTGGGAACTCGCTGACCATGACCTCGTCGATACTCCATGTTTCATTGGCGAAGAACTTATTTTTTCTGGTGAGCATGAGCTGTATGATTTTTCCAAGATTTGTCTGTCGTCCTGCGGAGAGCAGGAGGACGCGTTCGGCGTCGGGGCCGTCATTGACTGCGTTCCAGACGCTCTTGGCGAGTTCGAGGGCTTCGGCGAGTTTGCCGGGCCCCAGCTTCGAGTAGAGGGGCTGTGAAAACGTCATGAATGTCGCTTCCTTGTTTGGGGCGCTGACCACGGAACCCTTGATCTGGCGACCTGTCAACGAATCCCTTGGGCGACCTCTTGTGGCGGAATGGATTTCATCGACATCGCACTCGTCGTAGTCGATCTCGTCTGGCATGTCGCGGAAGGGCAGTTTTGACGTGTCAGTGTAGGCAGGCTGTGCCGGAGCCTTTGAGGCTGCTGGTGGAGCGGAAACGGCCGGGCGGCGGTTTCCACGCCTTGGTGTCGGCGGGACGATGGGATCTTCGGCGATGTTGTTGTATCGTGCGCTCTGGGGCATTCCGGATCTCGGCTGTACGCCTGGCATTCCGGGCATACTTGGCATTCCCATTTGAGGTTGAATCATCTGTGGCGACACCATCTGCGGTTGAATCATCTGTGGCGGCACCATCTGCGGTTGAACCATTTGCGGCGGCATCATTTGAGGCTGTGCCATTGGCGGCATGGGAACCGCCTGCATGGCCGGCCTGCTGGGCATTCTTTGCATCGATTGCGGCATACCCTGCTGAGTCTGTAGCATCTGCGACATTCCCTGCTGAGTCTGCAACATCTGTGGGGGCATCTGTTGCGGCACGCCGGGCATACTGGCGATGTTCTGCGGCAGCATCTGCGATGAAATGCCAGGCTTTGTCGCGGGAGTTCTCACGCCCATGTTCAGGGCATTTTGGGCATTTGCCATGTTTTGCGGCGGATAAGGCTGAGGCGGTATCCGTTTCAATGTTGGCTGGGACGGGTATTGACCGCTTGGAATGGGACTGAGCCGTGCCTGGCTGTTTCTCTGCGCTGCGGGGCTGTCGGCGAGTGGGGGCGGCTGCTTGTTTGAAATTCGGACTTCAGGGGAGTTCAGTGGTGCTCGGGTGAGCGACGGCCCCGTCGGCGTCTGGAAGCTGGTATCCAGTATGGGCGTGTTGTCACTGGATTTCATGAGTTCCATCTGTGTCTGGGCGAGTTTCGAGCGAAGTGCTTCCGCTTCGACTTTTGCCTGCGTGAGCTGGGCATAGTCGACGCTCATGGAGGCTTTTTCCTGGTTCGATTTTTCAAGTTTCCGGCGCAGTTCCTCGATTTCAGCTTTTGCCTGCGAGAGCTGCTCGAGTTCCTGATCGCTGACGCTGTTGCCTTCGAGGTTGTACTTGCGGCTCAGTTCATTCAGTTCATCGATGAGGAGTTCGGCGCTTTCCGGCCTGTCTTTCGGAGACTTCGAAAGGAGGCGCGTGATGATGTAATCGGCGAGTGGCTTGGGAACGAAATCAGGGAGTGGTGGCGGCGTGGCCTGAACCTGAAGCAGGACGGTTCCGAGATAGGTGGATTCTTCGAATGGGGGATGGCCGCACAGCATTTCGTACA
>JAZODZ010000117.1:0-5295 GCA_045597285.1 Myxococcota bacterium | reverse complement strand
CTTTTTGCGACATCGAAAGACGGGACGAAGGTGCCGATGTTTGTTCTGCGACACAAAGACACGCCACTGGATGGCACGGCCAAAACAATGATTTACGGTTACGGCGGGTTCAATGTTTCGATCACGCCGACGTTCAACTCGACGATATATCCGTGGTTGGAAAAAGGCGGCATCTATGTGTATTCGATTCTTCGCGGCGGCGGGGAATACGGCGAAAAGTGGCATCAGGACGGCATGGGAATGAAGAAGCAGAACGTCTTTGATGATTATTTCGCGGTGGCGGAATACCTGATTGAGCACAAGTACACTCGGAGCGAATCCCTGGCTGCCTATGGCGGATCCAACGGCGGGCTTCTGATGGGTGCCGCGATGACTCAGAGGCCGGATTTGTATGGCGCGATTGTATGTGCCGTGCCTCTTCTGGACATGATTCGATACCAGAAATTCGGTTCGGGACGCACATGGATCGGCGAATACGGAAACGCCGAAAATAGTGAGGAAGAGTTCAAAAACATTTACGCATACACGCCGTATTCTCATGTGACGAAGCGAGATTATCCGAGCATTTTGTTCCTCGGCGCGGACAGCGATGATCGCGTGGATCCGATGCACGCACGCAAGATGACGGCGGCGATTCAAGACAACACGACATCGGACAAGCCCGTTCTTCTCCGGGTTGAAAAGAACTCGGGACACGGCGGAGCCGACATGAAACAGGCAACGATTGCGAAACAGGCCGATATTTTCGCGTATTTGCAGGCAATTCTGAAGTAGCGACATAGAGGTCACGATTCAAACCTTCCTTTATAGAAAGTGAATAATCGTGTGTGATTCTACCGGGTGAGCGTAGCGAACCCATTTCCCTCTCCCATTGGGAGAGGGTGCCGCATAGCTGCGGGTGAGGTCTGAACTGTTACTAAATGCCATCCCCTTGCTAAAACGGCTTGAGAATAAGCGGATATACTGATATTTTTAGTATAGGCTTTTGTATTGTCCGAGAGAGTTTTTGGGAATACGGCATGAAAAATAGAGCTGGATCCAGAATATTATTCTTCGCATTTCTATCACTTCTAACAGTTTTGCCCTGTACGGCATACGCACAGGATGACGCTAACGGAAATGAATCCGAGGCAGTGAGAGCGCCGGCAGCTCTTCCGACCGGCGGAAACCAGTTCGCCAATGCATCGAACCCGATAGCCGATATAGGCGGCTGGTACTGGGGATTGATCGATGATCCGGTTCTAATCGCAGGCACGACGGCTGTGGCCTCTGATGTCACGACGCCGGCGACGCTCTATGTCGGCGGACCGGGCTATATCGCCGTCAGCGCCAATTCTGGTGCAGAATGGACGAAAACACTCGATATCGAAGAAAGAGTGATTTCGACGAATTCAGCCAATGAGGATAATGTCGACGACGAGGGCAACGTCTCGACAATGACGAATGACCAGAAAGTCGCCGCGTTACGAGAATATATTGCCCAGGGACTCGAAGATGACGAGTACGACACGACCGAGATTGAAGCACTCCAAGACGAAATCACGGACGATGAATTGCTGGATGCGAGTTCCTTGGATGACATTGAAGCACTGAAAGATTTGAATTTGTCGATGGAACGCGATCTGACACACGTTTTGGAAGGCGGTAGCGATAACAATATCGCCGTTTCGATAAGTCTTTCTGAGTTCGATCCCTTTATCGTGCGCTATAGGTCGATGACAAATTCGGGGGCTGAAGAAGACTTTGGCATTGCAGTGGCGGCTCGCGCACCGGTAGTTTGGCAGTTTGTGCCAACTTCGGCGTTGACGTATGCGGTTACGTCCGGAGCCATTTATATGACTTCGGATCAAGGCAATACGTGGCAGCCTTTTTTACCCGCGCCTGATAACACGGCCATTCTGTCCTTTCTCGTAGGGAAAGATGGAAACCCCATTGCGATTGGCATGTCCAACGGCATGATTTTCAGCCCGGACGGTGGACAGAACTGGATTCAGATGAATGAAATTGTCGAAGGCGCGGTATTCGACATTCAAAAGGCTGGCAATGCCGTTTGGGCTCTGACGACGGAGTCTCTCTATTACACGCATGACAACGGAATGACTTGGGATGAAGCCAGTCTTCCCCTTGCCGACGGTGAATTCATGATCAGCGTGGTTCCCGGCAATCGAGACAATGCGCTCGTGCTGACGAGTGCATCGCTTTATTACTCGGACGATCTCCAAAACTGGATAGAAGTGCCATGCGCACCGTTTGCAGAAGAAACAATTCGTCAGGTCGTTTCAAACGATCCTTCCCTTTCGAGTTTTACCGTTCGCACGGATGCGCACGTTTTTCAACTGACGCCAAATGGCTGGATAGCTCAGAACAACCTGCTCTTTGCCAACGATCTGGGCAACATGACGACATTTGATGATGGTTACTCTCTGGCCGCCGCTGCATCGCCATCGGGGTTATGGCTGGCACAGAACAGCCCGCAACTCGCCGTATCGGACGAATATCGCAATCTATTCAAGATTTGGGAATCTGAGCCCAATGATTACGAAGTCATCCAAAGAGCACTCGAAGCAAATTATTTAGATGACATGGTCGATAAAAGCTGGGGAATGCGCAGCCGTCTTTCTTGGCTATTGCCAACAGTGACATTCGATTATTACCTTCTCAATAGAAATACAGATAAGTCTAAAATCGAGGTTACGTTTAAATCCGATTATTCAACTATAACGAATCTTTCACAAAAGGAAACATATACTTTTGTGCGCGAACATCAGACATACTGGCGAATCATGGCTCGATGGAATATCGAAATTGGGAGAGGGCTAAAAGATGAGATTTCTGGCAACAGGCAGGAAGCTACATTGCGAGCAAAAAGAACAAAAGTTGTCAAGGATGTGAGAACACTCCTTAACAAACGCCATGCAAGCCAGACGACGTTAATTCTTTCGTTGCCCAAACTTCCCGAAACGCGCAAGGCAACGATAAAAAAAGCCATCAAAACGACACTGGCGCTTCAGGAAGCGGAAGCCAAACTTCATTACCTGACAGGCGGTTATTACATTCCTGCCGTACGACATAACGATACTCAAAAGTAAGATTTAAAATATCCGGAGTTTTCCGGACTCACATCACTGGGAGATAACCTGTATGAAACGTATTCTTTCGATTTGTTTTGCTGCACTGGTTTGTGTGGCCCCCATCGGCATGGCCTCAGCTCAAAGTGCCCAAGAAATCATGAACAAGTTCAGCCATGAGCCGACGGTTGAAGCGACGATGGATGCTGCCGTTGATTATGCCGGACTGGGTGGTGATCGACTGGAAGGCATGTATAAACGCGCAGGTGCGGCCAACGTCCTTCCGAAATCAATTTATTATGAGTTCACAGGTAAATATCGAGACACCGATAGACCGCAGAAAGTCTACACTTTTGATGATCCCGCCACAGTGGAGAATGATAAGTGGGCCAAGTATGTGAAAACAAATTATCATGAGGATCAAGACTTCGATCAGCATAGAGTTCGTGCCCAGTGGGATTTGAGCAAACTCATCTACAATAGCGATCAGAAAGCCATCGTGAGTACCATGGTGAGTGCCTCTGATCGTCGTAACAAACTGCTCAAAGAACTGACGAAAGTCTATTATCAGCGCAGAAAAGCCCAGATCGATGCCATTCTCAATCCGCCGACGGATATCGCAAAAAAACTCGAATCGGATCTGAAAATTCAGGAAATGACAGCCACTCTGGATGCCATGACTGGCGGTTGGTTCTCTGATCAGCTTCGCAATAACAGACATTAATCCTTTTTCAGCGGCAAATTAAGCCGCTCTAACGAGCGGCTTAACTTTGGTTTCGTACAGAATATTTCATCCGTTTCATCATGCACCTTCGAATCATCCTATTGTCCATTGCTGTTTTTGGCATTTTATTATTCAGCTGTAACTCCAAAGACAGGCCAAAAGCAGCCACAACGGATACCGTCGATGAATCGGAGACCGCATCCAAAGCCGAAGTACCGAAACGCCTTGCCCCGCCTCCCGGTGATCCCGGCCCCATCCTCATTCAGATGGGCAACAGCTTTCCCACGCAGATTTTTGCGGCTTCTGCCACAGAAAACACGTTGGCTTTGGGCATTCAGTCCGATGCCCGCGACATTTCTCTTTGTCCCGAGACGGAACTGCCATTTTGTTTTATCGGAAATGCGGTTATCACCCAGCGCATGAACCCGAACGAATCCAAAATTGTCAAACTTTACGAGTCTGACACCCAGTCCGGCAATCGTATCGATGATGTTGCCGCCACGGCTTCGGGGTTTGTGTTTGCCTTGAATGAAGGCCGCTATGTGGGAGATACTGCGGTTTCGCGTCTCGTCATCGTAGATAACACTGCCACGATCAAGAATAATCTGACCATTTCCGCACCAGATCTCCATATCATCAGCACATCGCTCAGTGCTCTCGATGGCGAGAGGGTTTTGGTATGCAAGGCATGCGAGCCGGCGCAAGGACGACCTGGGATAATTTGCGAAAGTCTCGATACATCGACTGGCAAATCAACGCCTGTCGTCACGCTGCAGACCGAGTATCCTGTCCGCGAACTTGAAACAGCAGTTTCCGGCGAAACAGCGCTCATCGTTTGGATTGAAAATGGCCATGCACACGCCGCATTCTCAGATCATCCCAATGATGTTCTCGATCTCGGACTTTCAACCGCACTTAAGCCCCACGTTGCCGCAGGATTGAACGATTTCGCAGTCGCCTGGCAAAGCGATGACGCGCAGACTCATGTCGACCGAATTCCATACTCCGCTGTGATGAAATCGCTGGAAAGGCAGTCGCTCATTCTGAACGGGCTCGATTACCGTACCATCGGGGGACTTATCGCCATTTCGGAAGGTTTTTTGTTTTCATTCCGGCATCAAAACACACAGCAAATGGCCATCGTACCGGTCGATTTCAATTCATGGCATCTCCTCAATAACAGCAACCACTGGCGTATGCTCAGTGATTATGGCGTGCTCGACATCCAGGATGCACATTCGGGAAAGATGGTCTGGCAGACGGGTGAATCGCTTATCAGTGTCCAATAACCCACGTCTGGAATTTGCCTCCAGAGCCATATCGGTATAGTTTCCGCCCAGTTTTGATAATTAATTGAATGGAGGCTAACATAAAAATGCAGCATGGTAAGTTCCGGGCCTGGCGGATTCCTCTCATCGTTTTTGCTTTCGTATGCATCGGCATCATCTCCTTCGGCGTCATTCAGTTCTGGTCCAAAGGCCACATCCCAGAAACAGATGTCAT
>JAZODZ010000116.1:0-6698 GCA_045597285.1 Myxococcota bacterium | reverse complement strand
TGCCTTCCTTGTCCGAAACCACAAACGCATGGATGTGTTCTCGCCCCGGCTCGGATATCGAAAGAATCGGATAAAAATACAGATTCTTCCCATCGACCTCACGCGTGATGACCGTCGCAAGATCCTCATGGCTCCGCGCTTCCGATATCAATGACGCATAATCTACCGCGATTTCCGTCGTTTCCGCGCCATAAGTCGTGACGCGTAACGCCACCGAAGGCATCGAACTCACTTCAAATCCTACCATGACGCCAAGACTGTTGATCTTGTGATCCATCAACAGCGGCATGAGGTAACGGTGCATGTGCACGCCTAAAATCTCCGTGATCGAGTCCGTCCACGGGCTGTTAAAATGAAGTGTTTCCTTCGTGAGTTCTGTCATATTCATTTCCTAATTTGGGTAAAAAGGGCACAAAAACAATCTTCTTTCTACCCTTATCTTTCCTTATGTTCAAGTAAAGACATTCGACTCGCAATTCAGTTTTAGTCCGTTTTATTTCTTGGGCGACACGCCTATTGACATACGGCGTGTCGGCACGCCTATTGACATACGGCGTGCCCGCAGCGCTATTGCATACGCGCTGCGTTTCCCTATTGCCTTTCAAGACACATCTGCATTTCGACCGTCTTTTGCTCGAAACCAAACTTCTTGAAAAATTCACGCGTATCCGTCGCCTTTTCCGGAAACTGAACCGTGACCCAGCTGATCCCGTGGTTATCGATCTCTGTAAAAAGTTCCTCGATAAGCCCGCGCCCAATCCCGCGATGGCGATACTCCGGCAAAACCCATAATTCGCTCACGGTCGCAACCAAATCGACGGCAAACAGCCGCGCCTGCTCCGTCAAAATAGCTCCCGCGTACCCGACAATTCTTTCCCCTGTCGGTTCCGAGGCAACGGCGACATAGACGATATACCGCTGCTCGACGATCAGCTGCTGCCGCAATCGGCGCATTTCCCACGCATGCGCCTTCGGATTCACATCGATCCGCGTCAATGGATTGTCATCCGAATCGACCTGCAACGCATAAAGTCCTTGAATCTCATTCAGATCATCGACTCGAAGATGGCGGATTGTAATGTCCGATTTCGATACTTCATCCATAGTTTTTTGTCCTCTCGCAATGCGCAATGCTTTGCCGAATTTCGGGAATGCAGCACGACTGCGAATTTACTCATAAAGTGGCTGCGCCGTATGTCAATAGGCGCAGCGATGTGCGGCGTATCGGCCAGGGCCGATAGCCGCACGCTTACATAAACACTACGATTGACTCAACCCAAACCTCAATCAATCGGCTCGGTCTCACCTTCCCCATCTTCTGCCGCTGGCCGCTCGTCGTTCTTCGCAACGCGGATAGCTTCGAGCTGTCCCGAAATGTCCACGTCCTGCTCCAAAAGGCGATGCCCGCGGTTCAAATCCACGCGCTCATTCCTGAGCCTGACGACATTCGGCAAAATGCTCAGCGCCTCGAGATCGTTGACTGCCGTCGTGTATATCAGCTGAATTCCCATCGCGCTCGCGAACTGCCGCTGCATATTGATAAACACAGTACGGCTCGCGCGACCAATCGGGTTGTCCAAAATCAATACGCTCGTCGGCTGACGGTTCATGCCACGCGTGCGAGCGCGTACATTCGCCAGTGTACAATACAGCAAAATCGCGCATGTCAGCTGCTCGCCACCCGAAAATCTCGCCGTTTCTGTTATCTCGATCAATTTCTGTGGAGACGCCGGATCCGGATTCAGAACGCGAACCGTAAACGGCCGTGCAATCTGGCGAACCGCACGCTGGATCAGCTTCGTCCCCGTCGGTAATACCGTTTCATCCACAAGTGCATCGACCAAATCCTCGATGAGTGTCAGGCGATCCGACTGCGACGCCGGTTCTTTCGTCGTGATCCGCAAAAATCTCGATCCGCCGATGTCCGGTACCTCGCGAGGAACCATACTCGCCGAGTCCGCCAGTTTCAAAAGCCTCAACCCTTCATCCGCCGCATTCAACAGGAACTTTGCGAGGAAGCTGCGGTGTTTTTCCATTTCTTCCAGTGTCGCCGTGATCTCCCTCAGTCGAATCGTCAACGCCTCTCGGAATTCCGCAGCCTTCGCCTCGAGTGAATCGGCATCCAGCGTCCGGAACTGAGTCAATATGCGGTTCTGAAGCTCCGCAAACTGATCGTTGTCAACCCACCGGCGAATCGCCGAAACACACGACTTGCGCTCCGAGTCCAAACCGTCATGCGCTTCGCGGTATTTCTCCAAACGCACCTCGAGATCCGATATCGATGCCCCAATATCCGCCGAATCGATATTCTCGCTCTCGTCTGCCACAGGTTCGACATCCCCCGTCAAAAATGACGAATGACTTCGCTGAACCGAGTTCAGGCGTTCCAAATCCTTCTGCAATGCCTCGCGCCCGTGACGCGCCTGTGCCGAAATGCGTTCCTGTTCGCGAATCGATGTCTCGATCTGTGTAAGTTCCGATTTTCCCGATTCCGCCGCCTTTTCAAACGATTCAAGCGTGTCTTTTGTGATCGAAAGACCTTCCGAAAGCGTTGGTTTGCCCGCGCCAAGCCACGCGTTCTGGCGCTGACGGTATATCGATTCACAACTGCTCAATTCCGCAATCGCCTTCTCCTTGCGCCCCGTCATCACCTGGACGAGTTCCGATGCTCGCTCGCCATTGGCTTCCAAATCATTCGGATTCATCAGTTCTTCTACCGCCTGCTGCACTTCCTCGATCGTCAGAACGCCGCGAATCAGCTTCAGAACCTGGTTCTTTTCCTTCTTGGCCTGCATTTCGGCCTGTTCGAGATTCCGCGCCAGTTCATTATTCGAATACTCGCGCTCGACCTGTTCGAGAAGGCGCTGGTAATCGTTCCGAAGCTCTTCGATATTCCCCTGAATGGCTTCCGGATTCCCCGAAACGTATTTGACCCGCGATATTTCGTTGTCGAGCAGCGAGGCTTTCGATGCCACAGGCTCTGCCGACTGAAGATGAAGTCGGGCTTTCTCGCGCAGTTCACGCGCCTGAAGTCGAAGTTTCTCTGCCTCTTCCTGCAACGACGCGCTCAGTGCCTGCTTTTCAGCTGCCGCGCGTTTCCACGTCTCCACCGATTCATCGACCTGATCCATGAATTCGCGCAGTTTGTCGCACGCATGTTCAAGACCCAAAATCTCGCTATTCAGACGCGATTTCTCCTTGTCATCGCTGCGAAGTTTCTCTTTCAGGCGTCCCTTTTCTTCCGTCTGACTGTCAAGCCGCGCCATGTCGTCTTCGTACTGCACGCGAAGCTGCGCCATCTTTGCCTTCGTCGTCGAAAACCATCCGCGCCCATACTGCGAACGGAACGTCCGGAATTTCTGTGCCGCATCGAGATAATCCGCCTGATTTTTCAGGGCCAGATCGATTTCGCCATGAATCGCTTCCAAACGGCTTTCAAGATTCGAAAGCGCTTTCTGCGCATCGTCGTGATCGAACCATGCATGGTCTTTTGGCCCAAGAACGCACTGGAAACGCGGCGACATTTCGGGGATCGACTCGAACGCTTCCGGCGTGGCAAGCGTGACCGGAACCGGCGGCACGACATCCGGATTCGACTCGACGAGACGACGCACGCGTTCAAAATCGCGAAGCGGAACCACAATTCCCTGCGCAATCGAAGGAAACGCCCGAACGGCCTTTTCCCTGTCTTCAGCAGGAATATTCTCGCTAATCCACGCCCAGCCCGTCTTCGCGCCAGATTTCGCCCCCAGACTCGCGATCAGCTTTTCTACCTCTATCGACGGCGGCATCAGCCCGCGTTCCTGAATGTGCACCCGCGCTCGCTCCAAAGAAACAGCTTCGGTCCTCAACCTGGCTGCCTCTTCCTGCATCTCCGACGCATGCCGCTGAAGCATCGATCCCGTGTCGTCCGACACGTCATCCATGTCGATCGAATCCACTTCCAGAAGGCTCAAAAACTGCGAATCTGCCTCGAGTTTGTCACGCGCCTCGCACCCCTTTTGATATTCGCGTTCCAACGCCTTTATCTCGGCTTCCCGGCCCGCCGTGCTCTTTTGCAACTCCGTGATTTGACGCCCGTAATCGTCTTCGAGCGCCTCGTTGCCTTCCTGGCTGCGTTCCAATGAACGCAGTTTTGAACGACGTTTTTTCAGCAGTTCAGTCGTCCGTTCCAATGCCTCAGCCGGCGTCTCGTTCGCCAGCAAAATGTCGAGTTTGATAAGGCTTTCAAACTTCGATTCGCGCTCCTGCAAGTTCTTCAGATAGCTACCGGCTTCCGATTCGTAAGCAAATGCCTCGCGCTGAACCACGCCAGCCTTCGCATCGATTTGCTGGCTCTGCTCGTCGATTTCCCTCACTTCGTCCGAAATGCGGTCGCGCTCCGCACGCAAGGCATCCGCCTGATGGCGCATTGCCGAAACGTAGGCATTCGCGGCCTTCGACATCCGTTCCAAAAGCGGCTCGCGTTCTTCTTTGGCACCCGACAAAAGCGTCCTGTACGATTCCGCATCTTTCGACGCGATCACGTATTCGCGATACGGATAAGCCGCCCGCCATAATATCTCGTCCCGCCGTGCCGCCTCGACTTCATCGGCGAGCTCATCGACGGCCTTTTTCGCACGCGCCACATCGGCTTCCGCAAGCCGCAGCGCCACCGCTGCAGCCAGCCCGCGATCACGCGCGATGCGGTTCTCCGTGTCGTTCCAGCGAAGTCGAAGCTGCCGAACCGCCTCAGCCGCCTCAGTCTCCTGAACCGAATAGGCCGCGCTGTTGTTCGCGATCGAATGTCGAATGCACGAATACAGCGACGCCAACCGAACCGCCTCTTCCTCAGTCCGTTTGCGCCGTTCGTGAAGCTCAACAAGCGGCGTCAGGCGTTCCACAAGCCCCGTCGAAAGATTCAAATCCGGCAATAATTCATGCTTTCTGCGCTGAAGCTGCTTGCGGTACGTCTCCAGATTCTCGGTAATGCCGTCTGTCTTGCTCTGCTCGACGGTCAGTTCCAAGAGAAAATCGATGAAATCATCCGGGCTGTTAAAGCGGAAAAGCTCATCGGCACCGCCTTCACGGCTGTTCATTATTAGCTGATAGCCGAAAAGCCCGGGATCGATCCCGGCGCTCTGCAGTTTTTCGCTCCACTCGGTCTGATTCTCGGTGCAATAAAACTGAAGCCCGGGATGCGCATCGCGAAGCGCATGCCACGTCTGGCGGAACGACGCCATCGTCCTGCGAACGCGCCCGCCCTCGGCCGTCACCATGTCCACCGGTATCGTCGAAAGCTGCGTCTCTTCAACCGCCTCGCTGACCCGCGCACAGAAAAACAGTCGGCGGAGGCTGTCGCGGTTGCCGCCCGCATATTCGTAAAATACGCCCATCAAAAACCGCGGAAATTCCTGTTCCAGCGCGAGTTCCGACGCCTGCGCATCGAGCGTCCATTCCGCCGCCACGACACTTCGATCGTTCACCAAAATATAATCTTCAAGCCGGCGCTGTTTCGCATCCGCCTTGTTGCCCAAAAAATCTCGCCTGTTCGGCCTCGGAAGCGCAAAAAACAGGCTCAAAATCGACGACTTCCCGCCGCCGTTTCTCAGCCAGATCGTCGAATCTGACGGAATTCCCGCCTGATCACTCAGGTTCAGCGTCAAATCCTGCATTCTCGCGTTGGGATGTCCGATGGAAACAAATCTTAATCGTGCTAGCTTTGGCATTGTACTACTTTAAATTGTCTCTTCACAGGGCGTATCGCCACTCTTTATGGGGATTCTGGAGCTCGCACATTCGCGGAGCGGACAGATTTTGCCAACCACTCCCCAAAATCGCGTCGCTCGCCGATTTCGAAAATGGTTTCAAGGCCGCGCCCTTATACCCCAAATGACGGCATATCGCAGTGATGTTTTTTGAGGAATTCTTCTATTGGTTCAAAAATAAGGGGCGCGGCTATCGGCTATGCAAAGTCTTGCAAAAACGAACGCTTTTAATAATGCGCAATCAACGGACTTTGCGTATGCCGTGCAAAATCGGGAGGATTTTCAGTTCAGAAAGTTTGTAATATAATTTATTTCTGAATGCCTCTGATTTCACAACAGGGGCATAACACTCAAATCGTATTATTGGAGAGAAAGTATGATAAGTAATCGCGTTTGCGGTAACGTAAACAAATTTGCGAGTATGCTGCTTGCTACACTGGCTTTCATGACGACATCCTGTGAAAATGACTCAACGATTCACCCATCTACCGTGTGTACAGATGTCGATTGCGGACAGCACGGCACATGCGTTGTGACGCAAGACCTTAGTGCGGCTTGTTTATGCGATGCCAATTATCAGGTTACGACAGAATCGCCACTTGAATGTCAACCAGTAAACTCTGGCAGTCAGACAGACTTTTGCAACGATGTCAAATGCGACGATCACGGCACTTGCCTTTTCACCGCAAAGGGAGAAACCGTTTGCCTGTGCGAAAAGGGCTATCATAATCCAGACAACTCACCATTAGCCTGCGAGGCCGACAGTCCACAGCCTGAAAATCCTTGCAAAGATGTGGCATGCAACAATCAAGGTGTTTGTTCAGTCAAAGGCGACAGCACGCCTATTTGCATTTGCAATGCAGGATATCACGTCAATGCAGAAGACCTCACGAAATGCGTCGAAAACGATCCCGTGATCGATCCGTGTGCAGGGATTACCTGCAATGACAA
>JAZODZ010000115.1:0-5584 GCA_045597285.1 Myxococcota bacterium | reverse complement strand
TCTTTATAGGTGTTGTCGTTGAACTGTCCCTGACCGGAAGCAGTGACGCCGTTTCCAAGGTCTTTGGAATAAGACGATTTATAGCCGTTTGCGGTTTCATCACCGAATGTCAGATTGTGGGGGATGTCGAATGTTCCCTGAGGTTTGATGATGACAGGGAAATCGATGGCGGCGTTTTCGCCGAGCTTGACGGAGACTTTGTAATCGCCTGCTTCGATACTGCTATCGGCTGTCACACTGAAAGTTGCTTCGGTAGAGCCTGCTGCGATTGCGACGGATGCGGGAACCGTGAGGCCGGTGCTTGCCGTCAGTGTCATTGTGGTGTCGGATTTAAGCGTCTTGCTCAATATGGCTTTGACATCGGCGGAATCGCCTGCCCGGATTGAAATGGAAGCCGGATCGAAGGACGCGATGGCGACTGGTGCGGCATCCGTGCCCGTGATCGTCTTTGAAATGCTCTTTCCGTCGAAAGTGGCGGTAATCGTGAGATCGCCAGAGGCGGGCATCGTGACCGTGAACGTGGCGGACGACTTGCCTGACGCAACCTTGACATCTGCGGGGCAAGAACCTTCTGCACTGCAACTGATTGTGACAGTTGTTTCCTCTTCGACGTCCTGTGACATGTTGAGCGTGACTTCGACCTGCGAACTCCAATCGGCGTCGTCGTAGCAAGCGAGCGAACGAACGCCGAGGCCAGCATAAATATCGTCGGCATTGCGAGGCGCGATCTTGGAGCGTTTGTAATCGTACACAAGAATACCCGTTACGTCGTAAGTCGTGCCTTTTTCGATGGCGGCAGTCAGATCCGGTGTTCCCATGACGAAGTCGTCGATCCAGGCGGTATCGCCGTTTGCGTCTGTACACATCCAGGCGTCGCCGTTCTTGATAGAAGTGTCGAGATCGCCGACGGTCAGGCCGCTCACGGTGATGAGCATGCCGTCATAGACGTTTAGGGAGGCTTCTTCGGACGTATTTTCGGTGGTCTGTGCGGCCGTGAGGACGGTCGGTTCGACCGTGTGGCCGGAGCTGATCACGGTGACGCTTGACGGCTTGATTTCTACGAGGCTGTAATAGGAAATCATGTCGCCGCGGACTTCGACGAGATCGCCGACCTTGACATTTGCGGCTTCGTTCGGACTGTAAATATAGACGCCGGCAGGTTTTTCTGTGTCCTGGATAAAGAAGCCGTTGAGCCCTGAACCCGTGTATTTGCGGGCGATAGCCGTCACGACGCCCTGCGTCTTGACGAGACCTTCGTTGAATGCCGATTCGACCATGCTCATGCGGATGTCGTAAATTGGCGTGATCTGAAGCGAGCAGCCGTTTCCATCTTCATTGTTTCCGTCATCGGGGCATTTGTCGCAATTGTCGGGGATGGTGTCTCCATCGGTGTCATAACGATTGTCGCAGGCATCGCAGGCATCGCCGATATGGTCGTCGTCTTGATCTTCCTGACCCGGGTTGGCTACGTCGGGACAGTTATCCTTGAGGTTTTCAATGCCGTCGTTGTCGCGGTCATCGGCATTGAATTTGGCCGGGCAACTCGAATCGTTTGTGGGACATCCCGGATAGGGATCGCAGATATCGCCAAAGCCGTCGCCGTCGATATCGGACTGTTTGCGGTTGGTGTCCTGCGGACGGATCGGGTTAAACATTGTCGGGCAATTGTCCTCGTTGTCCTTAATGCCGTCGCCATCGGCATCGTCGGAAGCGGTGTAATCGCCTGAATAGAGGGTCGTGTTCTGATCGGTGGTATCCTGTGTGCGCGTTCTCTTCGGCGTGCAAGTGGGCTCATTTTCGGGCGTATCGCAGAAGAAAAGACGGTACTGCGTGGCGGCTTCGAGATCGGAATACTTGTAGGAACCGCCGTTTCCGTTGACGTTGACCTTTTTGGCCGAGCCACAGACATCGACATCATCGCCTTTGTCCATGATGTTGGCGTCGCCATACATCATCGAGCCGCCTATCATGACGAGCGTGACATCTTTGTTTTCGGCATCAATGACGGCGCGGTAGGATTCGCGGACGTTGGGATATTTTTTGAAGACGGCGATATCGGCGAGATAACCGGCCTTGAGCTGTCCGAGGAAACCGTCAATACCGAATGCCACGGCGTTGTTATAGGTCGGCATTTTCCAGATTTTGTAATCGGAGAAATATTTGCCGTAATAATTCGAATTGAGGCTGTCAATGCATTGGAGTTCGCGAAGAACCGTGGCGGATCCGGAATAAATCCAGTCGGTGCCGAGGCCGATCGTGACGCCGAGGATATCGTAAAGCGGTGCCTGTGCAGTATCGCCATAGAGCGAAACGTTTGTACGCGGCGACCAGATGAGCTTGATATTGTTCTCCGCCATACTGGCAATGATGTCGGGGGTAGCCGCGACGCCGTGGATCACGGCGAGGTTTGATTTGAAGACATTGGGGACATCGGTGTCGGTTTCTTTAATCCCTTCGCCGTTGAGGCAGCGCAGCTCGTTGAGAGCGCCCTGGTTAATGCCTTCGGCGATGTGCGGGCCGTAGGGGCAGCCTTCATTGAAATCCGTCGTGGCCGATTTGTGGTAAGTGTAATCGGAACAGCTGGAGACGCTCGAGTAGTTCTTGCCGCTATCGCCAAGCGGGAATGTCTGATAGACCGATTTGACGCCGTTGATGGATTGCTGGTCGAGGTTTCTTGCGAGCCCCGAGACGGAGCCGGAACCAAAAATACTCGTGGTGCCGGCCATGATGGCGCGGAGTTCGACGACGCCGTTGTCTTTCGTCTGTCCGCTGGGGACTTTGTTGTGGCTGTTTGCGCCTTTGCGCCAGTCGTATCGGTGATCAAAGCGTTCGTCGCCCCAGGTTCCCGGAGCCGCGTTCGAATAGGTGAGGTGTTCGTGGCCGTTGATAAAGCTCGGCGAGACGACGGCATCGGGGCACGTGAGAATGGTGGCACCGGATGTGTCGTAGTCGTTGCCGCAGCCGACGTATGCGATTTTATCGCCTTCGATGGCAATCATGCCGCCTTTGTAGGTTTTTTCCAGCGCGAGGATATCGGCGCGAATGATGAGTTTTGAGCCCGTGCCTGTTTTTTCACACGTGTTGGATGTGTCGGCAATCGAGAGCGTGCCACATTCGATTTCTTCCGGGAGAGCTTCGCAAATGCCGGTGACGGGATTTTTATAGCAGCCTCCCTCTGGGGGATTGTCAATGGGAACGCATTGTTTTGAAGTCGGGTCGCATAAGAAGTCGATGTCACAGCCCGTCTGCGTACAGTCTTCTTGATGCGAGTTGGGGTCGCACTGTTTCGTCGTGGTGTTGCAGGTATAGCCAGTATCACATCCCGATTGCGTGCAATCGAATTGGGGGTCGGGTTCGCACTTGTTTGACGTGGTGTTGCAAATATAGCCGGTGTCGCATCCGATGACTGTGCAGCTCTGCTGGGGAGATGTGGATTCGCACAGTTTTGACGTGGTGTTACATACCATGCCGTTGGTGCAGTCGGCATTTGTGCTGCACGTTCCGGGGAGGCGGCATTTTCCGTTCACACATTCTTCATTGCTCGCGCATTTGGGATTGCATTCACTGGGTTGTGGGGTATCTGGCAGAGTTCCTGCGACGCAACGATTGACGTCACAGAACTGGCCTTCACCGCAGGCTTCCGTGCAGTTGTATTCGCCCATGCAGTAGCCGCGCGTTCCGTCGGAAACGCAACCCAGGGAGCATTGCTGCATATAGACCATTCCGTATTTGCTGCATCGAAGCTGAGTGCTTGCATCGTAACAGGTCGGGACATAGCTGTCGTCGCAGTAACCGCCATCGTCGTTTTCATCGCAGCCTGCTACGCCGAGCATCGCAAATAAACCGGCCAGAAGTAAGAGCTTTCTGTGAACTGTCATATCTCCTCCAAAAAACTTGTCAGTGAAACGAATCAAATTCAGAAACGTAAACTGTTTGTGTAACTGTTTTGGGGATATGCTGTCAAATAAGTATCACGATTATTTTACATAATTTTATGGTGTTTGATGTGGTAAAATATCCTACTTTTAGCCCAATGTGCGTAAAAAGTTAAAATTCATAAATATCGATTTGAAATTGAATATAATTCTAAAAATTTTTGAAACGTAAGAATTTTTTTAAACCAGACTTATTTGTTTGCGTTAAACAAAGCATAAAAAATTCAAAACTGGCATTGTTGCATAAAAACGCGAAGCGGTGTAGATTAGCGCGGCTTTGTGAAAGTCATTGCGTATGACGTGGATAACTGATTCTGAGTAATGTGAGAGTAAACATGAAACTGAGTTCAAAGATTCTGGTTGCGTCAATGGTTGCCTCGATGGCATTGGGTGTCATTGGATGTAAAGGCAAACCGCCTGAGCCGCCAATTGCGATAAGTGGGACAGAAAGTGTTGCCAATGGCGCTAAGATTAGCATTGCGTCCTTCAACATCGAGCAGCCAGATTTTCTGGACAACGACGGTCGTGCTGTCAAGACAGCGGAAGGCCAGGAAGAAGTTGCTGTTCTGCATCTCAAGATTGAGAATTCGACGGGTGGTGAGATTGCATACAAGCCGAGCCATTTCGAGAATTCCCGCAACCGCATTCAGCTTTGCACGGATCCGGATCCCGAAACAGGGAAGCGCCTGGATGTGAAAGCCATTAATTTTGAAGGTGCTTCACGTTATCATACAGCGAATCAGTACATCAGCTCGACGGTCACGATTCCAGCGGGTTCTTCGATCGAAGACGAATATCTTTTCGATATTCCAAACGTCGGCGATTCCAAACTCGTGGCACTGATTCCGGGCGCAATGTTCGGTGATACGAGCGGCAAAGTGTATCGCTTCTATGTCCCCAAGGCAGAGAAGAAAGCCAAAGCTGCCCCGAAGAAGCTGAACGAAGAAAACAATATTGCGGGCGTCAGCGTCAAGGTTACGAAGGTTGCGAACGAATACGTCGAAATCATTCCTGCAACGGCACCTGAAAAGCCGCTCAAATATGCTTATGCGTATTCCGAAAAGCCCGTCATGGCGGTTTATGTTAAGATCGACAATAAATCCGACAAGGATATCAGCTACGATCCTCAGCATGCAGTTGCAAAAGTGGCCGGCGTCGATATGAAATTTGCCGACAAGCCTCTTCCGCGTGTTCGTCTTAAAAACGGTGTCTATGGCAAAGGCCAGGTTTCGAAATCCAATATTTCGATTCCCAAAGGAAAATCCCAGGAAGACGTTTATTACTTTGAAGTTCCGGGGTCGAAGGGCGAACTCGAGTTCAACCTTTCCGGCGTTCTCAAAGTGCCTGGCATTTATCGTTTCAAACTCAATTTTACGCCCGTTCAGCTCCAGGAACCGGATCTGAAGCCGTATGAAAAAGAGGCGGCAGCTGCGGCTGAATAATCGCTTTGAAATCCCTGCTATGCAGGGATTTTTTTTGGCTTTTGGGGGCTCACCCCCTGCCCCCTCTCCATTCATGGCGTATGCAAAGTCCGTTAATAGTGTAAAAAGCTTTCGGCAACGCCGGGGGGTAATAGGAAACCCCAATAAACCCCATAGGGATTGCCCACACAACGTTTTACATGGGAACCCCCTACGGGGTTAAAAATG
>JAZODZ010000114.1:0-2963 GCA_045597285.1 Myxococcota bacterium | reverse complement strand
ATAGCCCGCCCCCGCAAAATCAAACAGAATCATCAAGCTGAACTGTTACCCCCGAATCTGACCGGTCATATATCGAACGATTTCACGCGGATCCGAAAAGAATCGCTTCGCCTCGAGCTGTTCCATATATCGGTCAAAAAGCGTTTCGATTTCGCGATATCTCTGCACCGCAAGCGCAACCTGATACGCATAGCCGCTTCGCGCCATGACGTGCATGATATAATCGACATGCGTTTCATTCTGCCATGAACAAAGAAGCGTCGTTTCGTCGTTCTGCACAATTTTGAAATTGAAATTCTGCCCCGTGACAGCCTCAAGCTGATCATGAATGGCGCGAATCTGACTATGACTGATGAGTATGTACGGCATCGCGTTCCTGTATGAATATCGCCATTCCAGATAAAATATTATATCCGGAATGGCATATAAAATGAATTTATAATCATTAATTAATCACATCCGGGCGTTTGGGCGGCACGACGAAATAGGCGATACCGGAATTGAGCGTTGACCCATCGCCCATCACGCGAATGCGTGCGCGAACCAGCTGCGGTTCGTCAGTCGCCGGAAACAGGGACTGTTTTTCAACCGGAATGACATCGTAACACAGTGTCGTTCCCGGCAATAATGAAGATATGCTGTCGATATCACCGGCGATAATCTTATTATTGTCGACGGCGGAACACACGCGTCCTTGAATGGTCTCCCCCGAAACATTCAATTTAAGCCCCTTGATAAGTTTGGATGCGTCGGCAGTAATATCGCTGACTTCGGCCGTAATGTTGAGCGGCATCTGCTTCGCGATTTGCTGAACCGCCGTCGTCGCCTGGAATGTAATCGCGCCATCCTGTGCCCCGTAAGCATAATCCGCCGAATTATTGATAGAAAGACTCATAATCTCGGCATTGTTTCGTTGCGGGACGCTGTTGAATGTTCCCCAGAGCCCAATATATCGAACCATATATTTCTTTAAAATCTGCCCGATATTCTTTTCAAATAGTTTGCACCGTTCTTCGGATCCGGAGTTCAGACTGCACTGTTCCTCATCGAAGGCTTCGAGAACAATGCGGACGGCATCATTGCGGAACCCCGCACAGCCAATCCGGGAACCGTCCGTGCTGCAATTCATCTTGCACTTCGAATTATAACCGCATCCAATATATGATTCCGGCTCTGTCCGACAATAGTTTGTGCCTTTATCATAACAATATTGCACGTATTCATATTTTTCGGTGCCTAGAACGGCGCAGATGGGCATCTGAAAAGGTGGTTCCATGTTGCCGCTCGAACAGAATTCCGTGTAATTCTCCGGATCTGTCGTCGTCAAATTTTTGAACCGCGCTTTCAAGGCATTCTCAGTCTTTTGATGATCGCCGCTGACATGGCTGCCGACCCAGAATGTATCAATCGCCGAGTAGAACCCCACGCCGGATTCGATATTGTCAAAACACCCGCCGCTATAGGACGGCGAACGAATGCACCGCCCTTTTTCCGAACAAATCGAATTGGCCAAAGCACTGCAGTCCGTGTTGGATTCGCAGTCCTTGCCGAGATCGGTGCATTGCAGAACCGGGATGATTTCCTTGGTCAGCTTGTCGGCAAGCGCCCTGGTTTCGGCATCCATCGACTCGGTATTGTCCAAAATGAAAAAGAGATCGACGGACTGAACGGCGGTTTCAAAGCTCAGCGCCTGCCTTTCGGGCGTAATGTCTTTCTGGTATGGCGCGATGAATACGAAGTGCCCGTGTGCCGGGGGATTGTCCTTCGGGTCGGCTGGATCGGTGCCCGCCGCGATTTCGACGTAATCGTCGGTGCCGTCGTTGTCGGTATCGACGGCGTTTGGCGAGGATTTGTGGGCAATTTCATAGACATCGGTGAGGAAATCGCCGTCGTTGTCGATATCGACGAAATCCGGAACGGGATCGTCATCGCTGTTGACGCATCCGTGCATCAGGCCGAGGGCATCGACGGTTCCGGCGCATTCGGTCTTGTCATCGATGCCGTTACTGTCTGCATCTTTGGCATACCGCGCATAGAACGCCCCGGAAATCATGTCGCCTTCCTCGCTATCGTCGACGCCGTCCCCATCGCTGTCGCGATCCATATAATCGGGCACGGTATCGCCGTCGCAGTCGACGGGGCGGGCTGTCGTTCCGGCCTCGTCGGCAAACGTGTCGCAGTCGCAGTCGCCGGCAAATTTACCCTCTTCGGTCTGCTTGTTTCTCAGGCCGCCAATCTCATCGACATCCGAAACGCCATCGCCGTCGTTATCCTCATCGATATAATCGGGCACGGTATCGCCGTCCGTATCGACGGGATGCGCCGGATCGGCCCCAACTTCCTTTTCGTCGGAAATGCCGTTGTCGTCGCTGTCGGTATCGCGAAAATCGGGCGTGTCGTCGTAATCGGCATCACTGGCATCTTCGGGATTGGCGACGCACTGTCCTTCGGCATTCGCTTCAATGCTGTCGGGAATCGTGTCGTTATCGCTGTCGGTATCGATATAATCCGGCGTGCCGTCGCCGTCCGTATCCTCGCAATGAACGCCGGTATCGGGCGTCCCGTTCTGACATTCGACGGCGTTCGCAATGCCGTCGCCGTCCGAATCCAGGATTTGACATGGCGATCCGTCAGGCGTTGCCGGAACGGGTTCGGGCTTTTCGGGTTCGGGCTTTTCGGGCTCGGGCTTTTCGGGTTCTGGATTTTCGGGCTCCTGAATAACCGGTTTATCGGTTTGCGATGATGAATCGTCATCACATCCAACCCATGCCCCGAATGTACAAAGCGCGATTATCAGCGCCGGAATTATTTTTCTGTTCATGTCGTTTTCCCTTGTAATCTCGTATTCTGTGATTTCAAATATATATATATTTATATATTTTATATTATCCACATTTGAAGTCACGGATGCGAAAACAGTTTTCTTTTTTTGGTGTGGGGCACGCCTATTGACATACGGCGTG
>JAZODZ010000113.1:0-3334 GCA_045597285.1 Myxococcota bacterium | reverse complement strand
ATAATCCCCGTCGAAAATTGAACCTAAATTATCCCAGTCGATTGTTGCGCCCTTCTTTTCAGCCTCTTTGGCCTCTTCAACTTTATCATGATCACACCAATTGTTGCCTGCGCCGTTTCCGCCGGCCGCAACGATCACGCGGTGTTCGAGGTCATCCGAATCGAGGCGGATATCCGTCGAACCGCCGCCGTCGCCGCCATACAAGCTCAGTCTGTGAGCAAAAGAGCCCTTGCCACCGCAGTTATAGTTATCCGGGCAGCCTTTATAATCATTGTCGCCAAGATAGGTATCGATGTTCAATTCCATCTGTCTCGGGTATCCGGCAACGCCATAATGTACGAATACTTTTGTCTTTTGGCTGAGTTTGAGTTTGCCCTTTGCAAAAGTACCATAAGCGCCGCCGCCTCTGGTTCGCCATTGATGCGGGCCAGCTCCGAGAGCACCTTCTACGAGAAGTTCGTAAGTGCCCGGCAATAGCGTGATTTCCCCGCTACCATTTTCGCGCGAATCATAGACCGTCTGCCCCTGGGCATAGAAACTAATCGTTTTGTCAACTTTATAATTATTATATACGCCGGAACCGCTCGACTTGAGATGCAATACGTTGCTGGCCAGGGCCTGGTCGTAGTTATTGCTCGCATCTTTTGAAGGATCATACGACAGCAGGAATGGAAGCCTGTTTCGCTTATTGGAAGAGTCAAATACAAGCTGCTGCTTGTCAAAACTGAAGCCCCCTGCCTTTTCCATCGACAGATCGACAGTTACGGCACCGCTGGGGTCGGGGCCGATCAGCGAGGCGTAGCACTGCATGTACTGAGTCGGGCCGACTTCATACATATCTGTGCAGTCGAGATGTATATAGCCGCTCTTGGAATCTTCGTTATCCTTTACGGTCACATAAGTCGTGCCATACAGCGTATGTTCACCGCCGGAGTCTTCGACAGAAATATAACAACTCTCGTCGCCGTCGGTATACTTGTTATCATCGGCATATACTCTCAGATATATTCCTGTTTTTGCGGTATTGAGTTGCAACGTGTTGCTGGACTGATATTCGATTTGATTTGCGAATTCATCGGCATCCGGGACGAGAACCAGTCTGTTGCATGACTGGATTGTGATGCGACTTTTTTCCGTTTTTTTAATATGACGTTTAATCCAGAGATAGCCGCCACGTTCGCCTTCGGCCACCTCTTTTGCGAGCCCATCTGTTTCAAAAATGACATCTTCTTTTGCATTGTCAACGATATTAATATTTATGCTTCGTTGCTTGGCACCATCGATCGCTTCGGATGTAAACTTGGCATCTGATGAGCTGATTTTTACTTTCAGCGCGCTCATTCTCGTGTCAAACAGCTTTTCATTTGTGGGAGCTGTAATTTTAAATTTGACCGGCTCCTGCCACTTATCAGGCTCGATCGTGTATTCCAATTTGTCGAGTGTTAGATTTTCAGGATGAGAGTTTGTAATTTCGATCTTGACGGGAGCCGATGGTTTTGCAAGCAACTCTGCATACATATCGATGCTGTCGCCTTCATCGACCGTCCAGTTGTTTGCATTGTGAATATACAATCCTGCAGTGTCCACATTCTTATTCACGGCATCGATCACAAGCGGTTCATACAAACTATCGTCCGGCGTAAGCGTGATATGATAATTTGTATTGTCGTCGACCAGACTGTCGTCCGAAAGTCCCTGAATCTCGAAGCAGTAGGCGCAGACGCTGGGATGGGCGATGTCTTCTTTCTCGCATTTGCTGCCGACTTTTTTGCTCTCCGTGAGCACCTTGACATCGGGCGTATCGACTGACAGGGAAACATTCATCTCGGTATCAACGGGGGCGATGCAGACCTGTCGGACGACTTCATTGTCGTAAGTTATAATTTTTCCGCCATTGGTGTTCGTGATCATAATTTCTTTCGAGTCGTTGTCGATCACGCTGACGTCGAATTCGACTTTCAGCCCCGGTTTATCGTCGCTATATAAGTAATTCGGATCTGCCGTGGGTGCGGAAAGCGAGTCAACCAAACACTGAGGTGCGGTAGCTACAGTCTTGACAGCGATCGTCTGTACAAATGATTTATTGGCATAATCGTCATCCGGGCGTCGAATTTTGACTTTTTGGGGCTTGTCCCAGTCATCCTGGTCGAACACCAGCCGTATAACTTCTTTCCAAGATGCGGACGATTGATGGCTGCACGTCTCATAATTGTCGTAGGTGACGGCATCGTCCGAATAATATTCGAGCGGATCCTTGCCACCAGTCGAGGTGCGTGTGACGAGGACTTCGACGATGCCGAGGGGCTTTGAGCCCAGGCTGACTTCGACTGCGTTGTCGTCCGTCTCGACACCTTCGAGAATCACGTTGTTCTCCGGTTTTTTCACGATCAGCTTTGCGGTATCCGAATTCTGATTGATAATCGTGATCGTCTTGCTCACGTCGTTGAACGCGCTGTCGGAGGATGAACAAACAAATTGAATGCTGACTTCCTTGTCGGCATCTAGGATTCCGTCCATGACGGACTGGAAGCGCACTTTCTGGCCTTCTTTCCAGTTGTCGGGCGTGAACACGAGCTGCGTCGTTTCGGAGCTGATTTCATCCGTATTGCCGATGGTGATAGACATTGTCACATCGGCGGTCGGCTTCTTGCTCAGTTTGACAAAGTAATCCACATAGGAATCTTTGGATTCTATCGTGTTGGCATTGGGCGTTCTGAGGTCGAGTATGATTTCTGCCGGCTGGTTCTTTGCCGCGCAATCCGTCCCAATGCAGGACGGAGCCTTCTCGCAGTCTAACTTCTCTTCGTCGGTGCAGTTGGCACCGGTCGCGCAGTTACATTGCCCGGGTTTTGATGCACACGATGCTTTCTCTTCTTCGGAGCAGTTGGTGCCGGTCGCGCAGTCACATTGCCCGGGTTTTGACGCACACGAAGCTTTCTCTTCGTCGGTGCAGTTGGCACCGGTCGCGCAGTCGCAGGAACTATCTTTGTCGTCATCACCACAACCAAACGTTGAAAAGGCAGCGAGACAGACGATAGAAAGGGTTGTTACAAATTGATACTTTTTAAGGGGCACATAATAACTCATCTTATCTCCTTGATACAAAACGAGTAATTGTTGTTATGAGACAACGTTCTCACACTCTGGCGGTTCGTTTTTATAATATTTTTTCAATATGTTAAAAAGCATTTAATGCTGTAGCCTTAAATAGTGGTAACTACGCGGCAGTGCGGCGGTATGCGCCAGATACTCTCATTTTCTATGTCCACACTAAAAAACAACATACTCTAATCTTAGCGTTCTATTGCCTATTGCCAAGTCGGAGGCCAAGCGG
>JAZODZ010000112.1:0-10180 GCA_045597285.1 Myxococcota bacterium | reverse complement strand
TTTTTCTTCAGCCTTATCTTCGGTGGCTTGTTTTTCTTCAGCCTTATCTTCGGTGGCTTGTTTTTCTTCAGCCTTATCTTCGGTGGCTTGTTTTTCTTCAGCCTTATCTTCGGTGGCTTGTTTTTCTTCAGCCTTTTCGTCGTTTGCGCCAACGGACGTTAAATCGAGCGAGGCTGCCAATTCCGTGAGCGATGAATCGGTGTCATCTAAAAGAGGGCCTGTATTATCGCCGAATAAAGAACTGTTGCTAAAGATTGATTCGTCTTTAAGATCAAGCGGATTACTCAGAAGATCGGTGAGCGATGTGTCGGATGGGGTGTCTGAAAGATTGATCGAATCAATGAGAGGAAGAGTTGGATGCTGAGTGGGATCGTCGGTTTTAGAGAAAACATCCCATTCATCGCCATCGGGAAATGAAATCTTATCGTCACTATCTTTCGATGATTTTGTGGCATCATCAAGATTGCCTGATAATTCTAAATGTTCCGATTCTTTGGTTATATCGTTGACAGACTCAAGAGTTTTGGATTCGACAGAAGGCGTCATTATTTCTGTGAGTTCAACGGTTTGATTATCAGTATTTGCTGTTTCTGAAGAATCGGTGCTAGGTGTTTCGCTATCCTCGTGAACATCGTTTTGTTTGGGGACAGCGTCAGAATTGTCATCTGATTTGTTGTCGGCGTCATTATCGGATTCTTCGACGCCGTTATCGGAGTTTTCTTCGACGTCGTTATTGGAGTTTTCTTCGACGTCGTTATCGGATTCCTCGATGTCGTGATTGGAGTTTTCTTCGACGTCGTTATCGGATTTCTCAGCGTCGTTATCGGATTCCTCGACGTCGTGATTGGAATCTTCGACGCCATTGGATTCCTCGACATTATCTTTGTCAACACGATCGGTTGCATCAACGCTAAGAGTACTCTCTTCAACAGCACCGATGTTTGATTTATTTTCAGCAGTTTCAGTGGCTGGAAACATCACGATGGTATCGTGCATTGACAAATTGGCAATGGATTCAAAACCGCTGGAATACTCTGTTGTTTCGTTCGAAGTATTTGGAGTTTCTGGCTTTGAGTTAAGAGAATGATCAGAACCAGTACTGCCAGAAGAGGTTTTGAGTGAATTGCTGTTAGGATTTGTCAAAGCGACACCGATAATGGTCTCACTGGAAGACAGGCTATTCAATTTCTTCTGAGATTGAACTCTTGCTCCGCAATAACCGCAAAATCTGGAATTATCGGGCAGTTCCTGCTGACACACACTGCAATAAATCATAATTATCTCCGCCTATGCTGGCAGTCAGAATTGTTTTCGAAACACAGCCCGCCAAAACGGGCAAGTGTATTTAATACTAACCGAGACAGGTTGGAAAACAAAAACATAAAAAAACGTTAATCTGGGGGAGTACTGGCTAAACGATGTTTGTGAATGAAATGTGGGGTTGGTGACAGGTCTTTGCATGAAATCATTCAAAACGGAAAACTTCGCCCGGATGGGCTATTCTGAAACCGAGTGATTCTGCACGTTTAAAGTCATTTTGCGTTGTCATGTCGCTGTAATGCATAAGGATAATATGCTCTGCGACTGTACGGGGAAGTTCGGCCAGTTCCTCGAACGAGGTGTGAATGCACCCTGGAAAAAGTGGTGCAAAGAATGTTTCATGGAAAATCGTTTCAATACCGCTGTTAAGAAGAGTTTCGATGCGTTCAAGAGAAAACGTACAATCCGCAGTATAGGCTACACGTCGGTTGAGGGTGATTCCGAATGAGGGACGGTTGCCGGCATGTAGTGTCTTAAAAATCTGGCATTCCACCCCGAAAATACTGCATGGAATATCAGGGATGACCTCGTGAATGTCGGCAAAGTCGTGAAGCGAGAGCGGCGTGTCAGCATTTTCAGGAGTGCTTCCCATGGCTGCCTGAAGGCAGTTATTCCAGATATGGGTACCGTTTTTCGTGGCTTCAGCCGTGAGAAAGTCACGGGGAATCCAAAGAATATGCCGTCCTGCGTAAGCATAGTATCGTACGAACAGCAGTTCTTCGAGACCAAGAACGTGATCGCCGTGAAGATGTGAAATAAAAATGCCTTCTATTTCTGACTGGGAAATACCGAAATCTTTGAGTGCAAGCGGGCATAATAATCCGCAGTCGATGAGCCAGGCATGTCCATTGGCACGGACGACAGCGTTTGTGTTGTAATTGACGGGAGGTTTAGACCATGCGTTGCCTGAACCGACAAACTGAATTGAAAAAGAATTTGCGCTCATTTTAACTCACAGCTTAGAGTCCTTTTTAACGTTTACTCGAAAAACAGAGTTCGGGCAAATAGAGAGGTAACTATTCAGCCCCAAACAGAGTTTCTGAATTACGTGATTTTATCGAAACCAGGCAACAGGCAGTAGGCAGTAGGTGCACCGATTGGAGAACATTGTTTTAAATAATTTTATCATGTTCTCCTGAGACAAAATAATTGAAGGTATGGTTTAGGTGAACGTAGCCTGAATAGTCACATAGAGAGACCAAACAAAAAACTATGATTGCAGAAAGATTGCATAATGAGTTAGTATTAGGCGTCACGGATCCGGCAGATGGATTATCTGTCAATGATGAAACTTTACAAATGGATGGCGGTTCATGGTGCATCAGGGTCGATATATTTTGAAGTTCATTTCTGGGAAGTATCAGGGTGGCGAGTTTGCGCTTGAGATGAATCAGGAATTGATTATCGGGCGTAGCAGCGATCTGGAAATGGTTTTGATAGAGGATATGGTGAGCCGCCACCATGCCAAGATCACGACGACTGATGATGAGATCTTTATCGAAGATCTCGGCAGCACGAATGGTACGTTTGTCAATGGCGAGAAAATAAGCCGTTGTCGGTTGAAGGAAAATGATCGCATCCTGATTGGAACATCGATAATCAAGCTCGTCTATGAGGAAGTGGACGATAACCAGCTTCCGCCGCCACCGCCCATGGGGCTTGTTGGCGACGATGGTGGGACAAAAACGTCTTCTCAGACTCAGGCTTCCGCTGCGGTGTCTCGTCATGGCAGGTCAAGTCATGCTGATCACGGCGGTGGGTCGGGTGTTCTTTCCGGATTGATTGAGCAGGTGGCCTTGCCTGATTTGCTTCAGCTGTTCGGGCCTTCGAAGAAAACGGGCGGACTGTTTATTACAACACCTGCCGGTACCGAAGGGTGCATCTATCTCCGCGACGGACGTGTCTATGGTGCCGTCATCAATGATCACTTTGACGTGCCGGTAGAGAAAGCGTTTTATCGCATGATGTGCTGGACGTCAGGGCGTTTCCTGCTTGATACCAGTGCCAGCTATGAGTTTGAGCATCCTATTAATGAGGATGTGGGTTCAATGCTCATGGAGGCAATGCGTATTATTGATGAGACCGCAGCACTGGGTGACAAGGTCCCGCCTTTTGAGTCCGTGTTCCGCATCGTTCTGCCGATGGAGGCCAAACTCAGAGACCTTTCCCCTGAACAGCTTGACGTTTTCCAATGTGCGTTGGCTGAACCCTCAATGGAATCCATCCTTAATCACAGCCCGCTGGACGATATTGAGACGACCAAGGCGGTTATTCATCTCCTCGACAACAATTACCTGGCTTACGTGTAGCGTTCGTTTTCCTTTCTTTTGCGCCGCTTCATTTCGGAGCGGTTTTTTTATGGAGATAATATGACAGTTCTCAATGATATTCAGGAACAGGTAAAACTCGCAATGAAGTCCCACGACGATAGACGCCGTGATGCGCTCAGACTCATTCAGAGTTCTCTCAAAAAGGAGTATATCGACAATGGGCGTGTCGACCTCACGCCTGAAAAGGAAATCGCAATACTCAGCAGCGAGGCCAAAAAACGCCGTGATTCGATTGCTGAATACAACAGCATCGGAGCGACGGATCGCGCCGAACAGGAAGCTTATGAACTCGCCATCGTTCAGGAGTTTCTGCCAGAGGCCATGAGTGAGGATGATGTCCGCAAAATCATTGCTGATTTGGTCGTGGAACTTCAGGTCACGTCGAAAAAAGACGTCGGAAAAGTCATGAAATCTTTGATGCCGAAAATTAAAGGACGTTTCCCTGGACAGGATGCTAAAAAACTCGTCGACGAGCTTAAGTTTGATGAGTAATCCGGCGGCCTGATTTTGCAGTAAAAGTTGCGTTCATAAGTGCCGGGCATGCCCGGCAATTTTTTGGAAAGGTTTTATGCAGAGACGTTATTTTGGAACGGATGGCATCCGCGGGTTGGCTAATCAGTTTCCGATGACTGTGGATGTGGCCCTGAATCTTGGTCGCGCCCTCGTTGCACGGCTTCCGCGTCGTGGTTCCTCGTTCAAAGTCCTGATTGGAAAAGATACCCGACGTTCCGGTTATATGTTTGAATCTGCACTGGCTGCCGGCATCAATGCCATGAATGGCGACGTCCTGTTTACAGGACCACTTCCAACTCCCGCCATCGCTCATCTTACGGTCGCGATGCGTTGCGATGCCGGTATCGTGATTAGCGCTTCACATAACCCTTTTCAGGACAATGGCATTAAGATTTTCTCGGCTGACGGATATAAATTGCCTGACGAGGTCGAACATGAAATCGAAGAGCTCATCGATGCCCCGTGCAGCCTGAATGCTCTGATGAAGCCGGATGCAATCGGTCGTTCCAGGCGAATTGATGATGCGCAGGGACGTTACAACGCCTTCATTAAATCGAATTTCGAACGCGAACTATCACTCGACGGTCTGAAAATTGTCATCGACTGTGCAAATGGTGCCGCGTATCGCATTGCACCGACTGTCCTGGAGGAACTCGGCGCGGATGTGGTGGCCGTCGGCGTCAAACCGGACGGCTATAATATCAATGACGGCGTGGGGGCACTACATCCTGAGTATTGCGCCGGACTGGTTTTGGAGAATAAGGCCGACCTCGGTATTACGCTCGATGGCGATGCGGACAGGCTTATCCTTGTCGACGAGAAGGGATGTGTTGTCGATGGTGACGCCGTGATGGCCATGCTTGCCATTGATTTGAAAGACAGAGGTCTGTTGCAGAAAAATACACTGGTAACAACAGTGATGAGCAATCTTGGGCTGCACAAGGCGCTCCATGCACGGGGAATTCAGACGGTTCAGACAAAAGTGGGCGACAGATACGTCGTTGAGGAAATGCGTAACGGCGGCTATTCGCTTGGCGGTGAACAGAGCGGTCATGTCGTGATGCTTGATCATGCCACGACTGGAGATGGGCTTCTTGCGGCACTGCGCGTGTTGTCCATCATGCGGCGGTCAGGAAAAAAACTTTCGGAACTCGCCGAAGTGTTTCATAAGCTTCCTCAGGTGCTCGTCAATTTCCGGGTCGAGGAAAAAATTCCGATTGCTGATTTGCCGGAATCTTTAGGCCTAATTTCGTCTATAGAATCGCAATACGGGGAGAATGGACGCGTGCTCGTGCGCTATTCCGGAACGGAGCCAAAGTGTCGTGTCATGCTTGAAGGCCCCGATTTTTCCGTGTTGGAGCGCGATGCACATGCCATCGCCGAGAGCATCGAAGCCGAAATTGCTACGCGCCATCGCAGCTGAATGTTGGGTTGTTGAATGGTTACCGGTTGGAAATGGGTAGAGTTCTTAATGTTGTGAAAGTTCTATAGTTGTGATAAACTTTGAGCGCCGTTTTTCGGCTATAGAAATGAGGTTAAGATGAGGAAATGTCCGAACTGTAAAAAACCTGTCCCCGTTGGGATAGCACGTTGTCTCTATTGCCAGGCTTCACTGGCTTCGGATAGAGACGATGAAGAGAACGTGAATTCTTTCCGCGGCGTTCATTCAGGAGAGGATGATGAATTCGAGCCTAAGGCGCAGGGGGGAAGAGCAAGACGTGCAACGATGATCGGCTTGGGTGCAATCAGCTTGGATGATGCCAAGCCATCCAAAAATCCTGAACCACAGCGTACAATCGTCGGTATGCCAGGTATTTCTGCCGATCTTTTGCGCCAGAGCAACGCATTCCAAAATAATAAACACTCTGAAATCGAGTCCCCGCGCAAAATGATCAATCCCGCCCCGGACGATGATTTGAAGCCCAAACAGTCGGGGTCGAATAATACAGCCAGTTCCCATGCCGAACCTGCCAAAAAATCAGAACCTGTAAAAACGCCAGAACCCGCACCAAAAGCTGAATCTGCTAAAAAAGTCGATTTAATGGACGGTATATTGGGCGATTTTTTCGATCCGTTGCAGGGTCCGGTTGAGGATGACGATATCCTAAAAGGACTTCCAGGTGTGGCGCCTGTACCTTCATCTCTTATGGATGAGGAAGTCGTCGATTTGACCTCTCAGCTCTTTGGCGATGATTTCGCGGCTGTTAAAGATTTTGACGATGACGATGACGATGATGGCTTTGATTTCGATATCCCGGCGTTCGCACAGCCCGCGCCTGCTAAGCCTGCTGAACCCGTAAAAGCGGCAGAACCCGTAAAACAAACGGAAACTGCAAAAGTGGCCGAAGTGGTAAAACCGGCCGAACCCGTCAAAACATCTGAACCCGCTAAAACGTCCGTGAAAGCCGTCGTCCCGGGAGAATCAAAGTCTAAGACCGAAAGCGGTCGAAACTTGGATGCTGTTCCTCAGCGTTTGGATGAAAAACCGGTCAGTTCCACAAATCGTCACGATTGGCTTCTTATCGGATGTGTAAGCGCTGTCGTCGTTTGTATGATAGTCTGCATTGTCTTGCCGCCAGAGCATAAGCCCCTATTTATGGGACTGGCATTCCTCATCGTGACGCTGAATTTTGCAGTTTGCCTGCTTAATAAATCACAAAATGTCTTGAGAGCTGCACTGCTTGGCGTTGGGGCCGTGATAATTGTCGTGCTTTTAGCTCTGACTAAAGGCGTCTGGGCGATGGCTTTGTCAGGTGTGCTTTTGGGGGCATTGCTCGTTCAGCTGGGTGCCGCCGTTATTTCATTTTTCAAATCTGCATGATTCTGATTGATGAGTTTTCTCACCGCTCATACCATGTTTCAGAATAGCTCGTTTGTTTCCATCTTGTCCGGGGGACTGGCTCTAGCCATGTTTCCCGGTTTGTGTATGGCACAGGATGGAAATGTCGACATCGTCGTTCCACCGCCGAGAACAATTACAGCGCCTCTAAAGCCTGTCCCCCCCCAGAGAACTGTCGATATCCATTATCTCGATACTGAAAACCGTTCGTGTATTGATACGTTTAAACTCGAGGCTGGGCGCAAGATTATACATGCCGGACAGTCGACCAATTTTAGGGATTCCGTTCAGAGAAGCTGTGATGGCAAAAGGTTGAATGCGCCGGTTCCTGTATCGATTACGTTTTCTGTCCGTGCCGCAAATGGCAAAAAGACCGATCAGACTAATACGATTAAACCTGATGGAAGTTCGTATGTTTTTTCGCATACTTTTACTGCTGCCGGCACCTATTATGTGACTGCTGTACACCACATGGGAGATGTTGAATCCCATACAGTCAGCTTTACGGTCAACGTGCTTCCCCAGAAAGTAAATGCTCCTGCGCCGGAAAATACAGACTAATGCCGCAGGCGTTGAGGCCAAGTCGGAACCCAAGGATTATGCTTCTTCGTTTCGATGGTTCATCGCCTTTATCAGCATAGCATTCTCCATGCTGCTCGTACGGTTTTGGTATCTGCAGATCGTCGAGGGCGATCACTATCGCCAGCTCGCTTTTAATAATTTCATTAAAAGACGCGTCGTTCCTGCCGAACGCGGCATCATTTACGATGTCAAAATGCGCCCTGTGGCAGTCAATCATCCGTCTTATGATGTCACGCTGACCCCCGCATTCTTTACATCGTCCAAAGAACCGGAAGAATCGTTCAACGCCAGAATTGATGCGCTTGCGCTCTACCTTTCGATGACCGAGGATGAAAAAAGCAAGCTGATCCAAACGATAAAAAAAACAAAACCGGCCGACAGGTTTGTTCCTCTGCCAGTCAAATCAGGCATTACCCGCGATCAGCTCGCAAAAATCGAGACGAATTCGCTCATGCTCCACGGCGTCGAAATCGTTTCAACCAGCCGCCGTTATTATCCGTATAACGAGTTAGGTGCCCATCAAATCGGCTATGTCAACCAAATCAACGATGCCGAACTGCAGAAACTCAGGATGTACGGTTACCGGATGGGGGACGTGACCGGAAGAATGGGCATCGAGAGAGCCTACGAACCCATCTTGCGCGGTGGCAACGGCCTTGTCGCGAGTGTTGTCAATGCACAGGGCATTCCTCAGACCGATCGCGAATCGGTTGCCCTGATGAAAGACTGGAAAGACGTCGAACCCATCTCGGGCAAAAACATCATCCTCACAATCGACATGGATGTGCAGCGCATCCTGAAGGACGCGCTTCGCGATTATCCAAGCGGTGCCATCGTCGCCGTCGAACCATCCACAGGCCGCATTCTTGGAATGGCGTCGACACCGTCGTTCAATCCCAACAGCTGGTCCGGGCGGCTCTCCAAAGACGAATACCTCGATTCCAATTCCAATCCCTATAAGCCAATGCTCGACAAGAGTTTGCTCGCTTTTTTCCCGGGCTCCATTTACAAGGTCGTCACGTCAGCTGCCGTCCTTGAGGAAGGGCTTATGCATCCGCAGGATACCCTGACTTGTCCTGGGTATTACGAATACGGCATGCAGCGAAGGCGGTTCCACTGCTGGAAACATTCCGGACACGGAATCGTGTCGATTACCGAGGCACTGGCTTCGAGCTGTGACGTCTATTTTTACAAAGTCGGTGAAAAACTCGGCATCGACACGCTTGCCGAATACGCGAGAATGTTTGGGTTGGGCGAGAAAACCGGCATTGGCATCAATAACGAGGCGACGGGAACCGTGCCGACGCGTGAGTGGCATAACAAGCGCTCCAAAGAAGGGTTTCAGGGCGGGTTCACGCTCTCCACGTCGATTGGCCAGGGCGACGTCAAGGTCACGCCACTTCAGATGGCCCTTCTCTATGCAACCATTGCAAACGGAGGCACGCTCTATTATCCTCAGATCATCGACCGGATAGAGACCGCCGACGGCCATCCCGTTTTTACCTATCCGAGCCGTGTCCACTCTCGCCTTCCTTTTAAAAAGGAAACGCTCGATACGATTAAGAATGGCCTCGACATGGTCGTCAACAGCGAGCTGGGTACCGCGTTTAATTACCGCCTGTCGAACATCACGGTGGCCGGAAAGACGGGTTCCGCCCAGGTTATTTCCAAACGCGTTTCCGCATCCTCGGTTGAATTTAAATACCGTGATCATGCCTGGTTTGCGGCCTTCGCGCCGATCGAGAATCCGCAGATTGCCGTCACGGTTTTCCTCGAACACGGCGGTTCCGGTTCGGCAAATGCCGGGCCGGTCATCATGGAAGTCATTGAACGCTATTTCCGGGAAATCGTTAATACACAGCAGTCATTATGAAACTCATCGCTCCGCGTCCAATCAAATCTTTTCTGGCTTCCTTTGACTGGGTGTTGTTTTTCCTCGTCCTGGCCATCATCGGCATCGGAATATTCAACCTGACAAGCATCGCCAATATTCTTCCCAAGCCATTGCACAACATGCAAATCCTCTGGTTTACGCTTGGGTTTGTCTTCTTTGTCATTCCCTGCGCATCCATCGATTACCGAAATTATGCCCGGTTTGGAAACGCCATTTACGGTGCGGGCATCGCAATGCTCGTCCTCGTCCTGATTTTCGGCTCGGACTTCAACGGATCGCGCCGATGGATAAATCTCGGCCTGTTCCACATGCAGCCCTCGGAACTGATGAAAGTTGCCGAAGTCATTTTCATCGCGAAGTTGATGTCAGAACGCGAACACCGTCAGAATTACAACATCAAGCAGCTTCTCCCGATTTTCGGCGTGGTCTTACTTCCGATGTTTCTGATTTTCCTCGAGCCGGATCTCGGAACGGCCCTTTTGCTCGCGTTAATCGCCGCCGTAATGGTGCTTTTTGAAGGCGTCAAGAAAAAGGCCATCGCCATAATCGTTGCCGTCATGATCGCCTGTGCGCCCGCCGCTTGGTTTGTCATGCACGATTACCAGCGCTCGCGAGTCCTGACTTTTCTCCAAATCGAGGATGATCCCTACGGTAGCGACTGGCAGGTCAAAAACTCCGTGATTGCGGTCGGGGCAGGCGGCC
>JAZODZ010000111.1:0-2805 GCA_045597285.1 Myxococcota bacterium | reverse complement strand
ATATTTTGCCATCAAGACTCAATTCAGATGACACCAATCTATCCCCTCAAATAAACCTCAATCGCCTGTTTTGCCTCCACCCAGCCATGACAGACGATGGTGTAATACCCCTGCTCATCGAGTGCGGCCATCATGGCATCCTGCTTGTCAGACGTATGGCCGCCTTTTGCTTTTTTCATCTCGATGAACAGGCCGTGGCCGTCGTGGCGGGCGACGGCCAAAAAGAGATCAGGCACTCCGGCGCGGACGCCTTCGGCCTTGAGCTTTGATGCAACGATCACGTTTCGCTGGCCGCCGTTTGGGATGGCGAAGAGCAACGCTTCGGGAATGCCGAAGCCACGGCAAGCGAGTTGCCACCACTGCATAAGCGTGACCTGCTCGGTGTGTTCAAGCTGTTTCATTCACTCACCTCAATCCAGTTTGCGCCGCAAAGCTGTGTGTTTCCGTCTTCATCCCAACAGCCAGTATCCACTTTGCCCTCTTTGGTGCAAGGATAGATGTTGTCTCTTGTTTCGATACGCAGACACTCGCCATCCGGCGTCACGAAGATGCGAATGGTGAGCAAACACAGGGTACAGAGGTTCATCGTTGCGCATCCCCGCCGCGCTCGAGGACGAAATCGACCGGCGCACCGACGCCCGCAAGCGTAGGCATGACGCCGATCTGCCCAATGACAAAGTTATCAAACAGGCGACGCCCGAACCGTTCGAGATTCAAGAACCAGACGCATCGGACGCCATCGAACCACGCACCGCGTTCGGCAAATGGTGGCTGAAAGTCAGGGATGGGGTGGATAAGGCGAAGGATAGGTTTAATGCGTGGGTGCGTGGATTTTCGGTTCAAACACGATCTTTCAATAGTGCCAGGGCTTTATCCAACAACATGAAGAGTATTACAGATGACCGATGACAATTTGGTACCAGAATGGCGACCGAAACGATTGAATTGACAAGGAAGTCCGCAGTGATATAAGTTTGCCCGTTGAAGCGTCTTCAATCCGAACGTCGGTATCGTAACAATCGACGAGCTTTCCGACTGCAAAAGCGGGATTGTTCACTGGATGCGTAAAAGTAAAAGAAGTCGAGGCAGAACTCGATAAATGCCGTGAAGAAGTTAGAGTCAAGGAGAGTCGGCAGCAAGACTTGCTGGTAAAGCGACACAAGCAGCTTGAACAGCTCAAGAAGCTACTGTGTGATGATCAACCATTATCTCGTACCCAAGATGACGGAACCCATTGTGAATGCTCAGCTTTCGCTGTTCTGAAAAGTTGTGGGACAGCAATGGGTAAAATGCTTAAAGCATTTATTTCTTACTTATCGCAAGGTAACTCGCTGGATGCAGAAGGTATCCAGATTGCAAAGAATGCCGCTCACGATATCATCACGTGCAAATGTAACTGCGATATTGCCCCTGATATTCTCGTCGAATGCGCTCTCATGTGGATTCGCCAAAATCCCGATCCCGTGCCGCTTGGCAAAGTCGATTACAAGCGATGATCTTGTACAAATGAGTACGCAAATCGCCCGCTATTCCGTTGGAATACTAGAGCGGTTTGCTGTATAATGATCATCGGCTGGTTCGATATCTCCATAAATTGGAGATTTAAAAAACAGATACTTGAATGATATATTGAATACAATATAGAAGGAGAAATAATATAACATTATATAATATTGGGATAAAAACTATAATCCATGCCGAAAAAATGTCTTGAAATAATGGAATATGCGTATTTGTTCTTTATCAGTATAAAAAGAAACAACAAAGTATGGAATGCCCTAAAGGAAAATTGGAAGCGTTTTGGGAAACTGTGCATTTTAAGGCGATAAGGTATCTGCACGCATCATCGAACCGCTGTAAGAACAGATGTTCATCTTTTCAGCAGCACAGCCTGAAATTGAAGAACAAAGTGCAACGGATAGACTCCAAGGCGCAAATTTAGGTTTCCAAAGTGCAAATTGCGCATTGTTACTACCTCCAAAGTGGAAAAATTGCACTTTGAAAGAGATTGCCGTGCGGCGTGTCATCCAGCAAGAGCCTTCCGCCCCTCAGAAACACATCGCCGCAGAAATAGGCAATCAGAGCGGACAGTCAAGTCAATCACAGTCCGGCTAAGCGAACAGGGGATCTTGGTACGCAAGAACGGCAAGCGCAGCGGATATTGGGAAATCGTCAATGAATAAAAAAGGGGGAGCGCGTAGCGCGCAACCTCGGGCAAAAGCGATTTTCCCCTATTATGTCTCCTTCCTTTGGAGTATAAGATTGAGTGAGAGTGATGGGGGATAGAACTAAAACATACGGCACTGATGCCTATCATGGAATGTAGTCCATACTCCAAAATACTATTTGCATTTTTCTCAATAATGAAGTACAGTGTTGATTGCTGAGTATTATTAGACTAATACTTAGTATATTTGTATTTTATGCAATAATATGGCAATATTATGAATTTTATTACCCCCCCCTAGAAACAAATGTTCAGTATATTAGACTGAATGATAATAATCGCTTTTGTATGGTTGCTTTATGGAGCAGGCCATGACTGCGATTTACGATTTGGAACAGCTTTGTAGGATTGAAGAACTCGCTCATCTTAATCCTATTAAAATATTGTGGTGTGATTATCCAGAAACGAAGGATTGGCTTTTCGAAGGATGGGCAGGCGTTTGCGCGGTCATCTTTTCAATCCTGCAAAAGAATAAGTATGTGGCATTTAAAAAATGTCGTGAATATGATGAGGTTTATTGGAACAATGATGGTATAAGTCTCGGTGAAATTATCCTAGATGAAATGCCGGATAAATCG
>JAZODZ010000110.1:0-6830 GCA_045597285.1 Myxococcota bacterium | reverse complement strand
GATCTTCCTCAAGGTCAACGACGACGGCAAGGGCGGAAAAACGACCGTCGAATGCAACGAGGGCAACAATACGGACAAAATCGTGATGAAAGGCTGCACGATTATCAATTAGCAGCGAAGAAACTGGATTCTGCACAAAGATGTCGGAACGTCTTTGTGTTTTATATAAATAATTGTTAGAGCATTCCGCGTTCCTTGGAGAATAACATGAATAAAAAATATATATGGCTGTCAGCGCTTGCAATATGTCTCTTTGCGTCAGGGTGTAGCGATGACAAGACGATTGAAAATAACAATGAAACTGAGGGAAATTGCGGCGGCAAGACGTGTACAAGCGCTCAAAGGTGTGAGAATGACGTCTGTGTAGACATCGAAGAGCCCGAACCTGAAGGCCCGGAAGTCGACAAGGACGCATGCAAGAAGACAGAAAATACCTGCAAGGACAGCGAGACTCAGCTGGTTTGCGTCAAGGGTAAGAAACCGGTAGAAAAGAAGTGTTCCGATGGCGAATGCAAAGCAGGTGAATGTGTGAAGTCTGAGCCGGTCTCTGAGACGCAATGCAAAGAGACGGTGAATAATTGCCTCGATGACGATATTCTTTCGGTATGCGTGAAAGGTGAGGAACCGGTTGAGCAGAAGTGCTCTGAATCGTTGATACGCGGGGCTTGCCGCGACAATGAATGTGTCAGTCTCGATGCCGAACTCGGATCGGCATGCGACGGTGACACGATCTGTCCGGATGGTTCCTATTGCGATTTCAGCGCCGGGAATACGGGGATATGTGTAGCATTGGGGCTGGCAGGTGAATCCTGCGAACTGAGCGAACAATGCACTGCCGGCCTGGAGTGTGATGATTGGATTTGCAAGAATGTTGTTGAAGTGGGCGCTACTTGCGGCGAACTCGACTTCTGTGAAGGAGATGTTTGCGAGAACGGGATTTGTTCGGCCTATTCCACGATGTATGGCGAATGCAGCGACAGTAAAATCTGTCCTGCCGAATCCATTTGTATCGATGGCGAATGCGTGCCGACAAAGGGCGAATGCGATGAGGAACATAATTGCACAGGCGATTCGTATTGCTGCATCGATCCTGAAACGTGTGGTAAAAATCTGAATGTCTGCGTGCCCTATTCAACAGAGAATTCTTATGATCCGGCCTGTCTCTTTCAAACAAAACCGGGTATTTTCGAGGCGGCCGTTCAGTGTTACTGGAAACCGACGTATAACTCTTCGTCGAATTCCGTCTTTAATACTGTCGTATCAGGAAAAATAATTAACGAAAAAGGCATAGATACACCTCTGATTGTATTTATAAGCGGAAATTATACAAGCACACCGCACGTCGTTAGAATACTAAATCCGGAAACTTGTGAAGAAGTTGAGAATATTTCTGTAAATCCTTCACCAACAAGCAATCTGGCCATAGCGGATTTTGATGGCGATGGCTATATGGAAATCGTCGTTCCAGATGGCGGTCCGAAAATATATAAATGGAATGAGTCCGAAAAGAAACATACTTTGTGGCGATCCATTTCGATGACTTCGACGCCAGCTTATGGTATTCACGACATCGACAATGATGGTGTGCCTGAATTTGTAGGTGCCAATGGCACGGTAGCCCGGAGTGATGGCACAGTTCTATCGACGCAGACATTAAGTTCGAACCATTCGTCACCAACAGTCGGCGATTTAAATGGTGATGGAATCGTAGAATTGGTGAATGCTCTTGGTGTTTATCAATGGAATTCCGGTACACATAAGTGGACAAAAATTAGTACAATTTCTGCTTCAATAGGTAGTAATTATCAGACGGCATACGCTGATTTCGGGACGCCTGGTACCAGTACATTTGATTTCGATCATCTTGATGGCAAAGCTGAAGTCGTGATTACAGGAACAACGGGCCTGGTCGTTGCGGCTGTGTTTGATGCAACCGGGGCAGTATTGCCTTCTGCCCGGACGATCATGGCTTATAGCTTTAAAAAGAGCGGTAGTTTTGGTTATCCTCCGGCAATCGGTGACTTTGATGGCGATGGTTTCCCCGAAATAGGTGTCGCTTCGAGTTCAACGTTTGGCGTATATGACCCAGGGTGTAATGGAAAAGTCGATGGAAAATGTCAGGAAAAATACGTGGCATGGGAAAGTCCGACGAAAGATCAGTCTGGTTTGGCGGGTGCCTCCGCTTTTGATTTTGATGGCGATGGAAAAATAGAAATTGTCTATGGCGATGAGTGCTTTTCAAGAGTCTATAATGGCAGAACAGGCGAGGTTCTATTCTCGAGTTTTAGGAATTCCGGGACATCGCTCGAATATCCGATGATTGCAGATGTCGATGGGGATGGAAGCACGGAAATTGTGATTTCTTCAGATAATGGCAGTGCCTGTAATCTTTCACTCGACAGTTCGCACCGTGGCGTGAAGTGTGAGGATGATGGGGATTGTTATTCCGGATCCTGCATTGGGGGGCTTTGTCGTTGCCAGAACGATGACCAGTGCAACTGGCAGACAATTGATAACGCCATATTCAGACAGTATAGCTGTATGAATGCGCTTGCCGGGGATGAAACCGGTGGAAAAGTCTGCCGAGCCGTTGTCGGTGCAAAAATGCCCGGAATCATGATTCTTCGCGACCGCCTCGATAGATGGGTATCATCCAGAACAATATGGAATCAGCATTCCTATAACATTACGAATATCAATGACGACGGAAGTATTCCACAGTTAGCGAGCTGGCAGCAGAATTACTCTACACCGGGCCTGAACAACTATCGCCAGCAGGTGCAGGGTTCGACTGGTGCGGGCGTTGCGCCGGATATTACGGGCAGGTTCACATCTGCGGCAGACGCGTGTGTTGTCGAAAACAATGAAGTGAAAATGACGGCGCAGGTCTGCAATCGTGGTACAAAAGCCGTCGGTTCCAAGATGCCGGCCGTTTTCTATAAAGATTCCATCGATCTCAATAATATTCTCTGCGTTTCGTACACCGACGAAATGGTGCCCGTCAAAGGGTGCCGCATGGTTTCCTGTACCATTGACAAGAATGTCGCAGACGAGCTTAAAGACCGAACGATCTTCCTCAAGGTCAACGACGACGGCAAGGGTGGAAAGACGACTGTCGAATGCAACGAGGGCAACAATACGGACAAAATTGTGATGAAGGGCTGCACGATTATCAATTAGTGGAATTCGCCCGGCTATTTCATACGCCGGGCGCTCGGTGCTATTGCATACGCACCTCGAAAGCCGCTATGCGAAATCGCATACGCGGCTTTTTTAACCAGAAATCAGAGCCAAGGATTCCATTGTTTTAAGAACCGAGACAAATTCGGACAGTTCCCTGGAAAACTTACTTAATGATAAATCTATGGCATGATCCAAATCGATTTCAAAATAATCATAAGTTCCTTCACGGAGAATGATAATGTTATCATTCTGAAGACGCACACTCAACTTGTTGGGAATGAATTCCTCAGCAAATGTCGCTCGCATTTTACCGTATTCATTAAAAAGCAAGGCCAGTTTGAGTAAACAAACCTTAAACTCACGCGCTTCAAGGATATCAAAGAATTCGCGCTCTTCCTCATCGAGGTTTTCTTTTGCCATCAAACAGTTATACTGTTGATCATACCTAAAACCATTAAAAGCATTCACTGCTGTCCCACAACTTTTCAGAACTGCGAAAGCTGTTTGTTTACAATAGGTTCAGTCGGCTTTAGCCAATAGCGGCGCTACATGCGGCGCGTATTCAACGAATAGCGCCGCACCCCATTATTTATATTATTTATTAAAATTAACGACTGAGATTTCGGTCTTGGGATGATTGGCATCATTGACTTTAATGCCGTCATTGGAAACCGTATAGACGTATGCGTTCTCGTTATATACGCCTTCATCTTTGAAATAAAAGCGAGCACGGTTGAGATTTGTCCACCAATAGTAGTGGTTATTAGGTAGCAAATCGGCGTGATCGACGCCGCCGAGGAACTCGAAATCGTGTTCGGGGCCGACTTTATAAATCAGCATACCCGAGAAATAATGAAATGAATACTGGTTCCACGCATCGATATTGATGGGGACTGCGAGCAGGCCGGATTTTTCGTGATAATTGATGGCATGATGGTCGTGCATGGCTTCAGACCAGCCATAACTGTAGGTATGATTATTGGAATCCGTTTTATCACGGACAATGAGAGTCTGATATTTGACAGCGGGGGCCGCGAGGTTAGACACGTCAAAGAGCTGGAGCTGGATGCCCACCAGATTGTCGTTTTCATCCGCGGCTTCACCGATTGTCAGAAGATGATTTTCGCCGACCGGATGAATATAAGACGAATAACCAGGAATATCCAATATACCTACGATTTGGGGTGCATTGGGATCCGAAAGATCGAATGTGAACAGGGGATCGCGCGTCTCAAAGGTGACGACAAACCCCTTCTTGCCAAACATTCTCGCGGCCTCGATGCGTTCATTCTTGCCGAAACCGGAAACGATGCCGGTTTGTTTCATCACATTCGGCGTATTGATATCATAAACGGACAGCGAGTGCCCGTCGGGACTGTTTCCAAACCAGTACGTTGGCGAATGCACGACGCGGAGATGGCCGTCATATTCGCTCATCTTAAACTGATCTCGGATTATGCCTTCGACTTCCGCTGAATTGATATATTTAACCTGTCCATCGGCTTCGCCGAGATTGAAATGATGGATGTGTGAATAAGGCTTGCATCCAGTTTCATTAAACATGCAGTCAGACCACCAATAGGTGCTGTTCGACACGACATATAGATTTTTTGTAGAAGCATAAACCAGCCAGCCGGCATCGGCGAGCGCACGGGAACTGAATTTATCAAATCCATCGCCGGAAATCTCGGAAATCAGCAATACGCCGTTATCTCTGGAAGTCGTCGAAGGAATATATATATCGGCGCATGTCACGGCATCGCGCGTTGTCGTGCCATCCGAATATTTCGGCCATTTGAAATCATCGATCTTGGCATATTTCTGTTCGAGCCATGCACGAATATAAGGCAGATATGTTTTGATATTTTCTTCGCGTGCATCAAACCATGCATCGGCTTTTTCGTAATATTCTTCCCACTGTTCAGGACTCCAGTCGTCGTAATCGAAGTCATCGTCTTCCCAGGGCGAAGCAAAACGTGGCACACCGGGGATATCCGCGTTCGACAGATGATAGAATTCATACCACGATATACCCATTTCGGCGTTTGACACGATGTGCAGTCTGCCGTCGATGAGTCGGGCATCCTCAATATATCCGCTAAACTGATGGGTTTTGGCCAGTTTAGGGGCAGTGCGATCCGAGATATCATAGACGCGGACGACGGATGTATCCGAATAGGTTTTATACCATTCGTCGGTATCTTCCCATGACGTTTCGTTGCTCAGAACGAGGAGTTTGTCGCCCGAAAGCATGAGTCCCCGCAAATAACCCGAGGTGTTTGTGCCGTTCATTTTTGGCGAAATGAGGGCCACGTCTTTCATTTGTTCGGGAGGCCAGACTTGCGTGATGTGGATGTCATCGCCCTTAATCGAATACATATAAGTGCCGTCATTCTTGACGATATCGAGTTCGTCAGCTCCGGCTTCCTGGACGTTCGTCTCTGTATATTCTGCGGCTTTGCTGCCGCCACCATCTGCGGTTTCGTTTGGAGCTGTCGGCGCTATTTCATAATCGACACCGCCATTGTACCAGTAGCCACCAAAGTACGAAAACCGCTCGTATGCGATTTCGCGTGCCAGCGAATCGAGCATGTGCTTGCGATACACATCGCAGTTGTTTGCCTGCGTCAGCGCCAACGTATGCGACGAAAAATCGAGAGCCATCGATCCCACTGGCGAGCCCAAATCATCTCCCTGAACGCTATCGTTGCATCCAAAGGTAAACAAACTCGCGGCCAGGCAAAACGCCCCTAACCATATTTTCTTCATAACAATCTCCCAAATAAATGCGGAACGGATAATTTGACCATTCCTTGACAGTAGCCGCACTATTTAGCCGATTCGCAACGCTTTCTCAATCTCGATGGTGAATTTTTTAAAGCGGTTAAAACGACGGCCTAAATAATCCTCGCCATTTATAATCGGGCGAGCTATGGTGGTGATGGGGAGAGAGATTCTGGGCACAAGGAGGTCATCATGGGCATCTACATCAATCCTGGCAACGAAGCATTCCGCGTTAAGCGGAATGATAAATACGTCGATAAATCAGGCCTGGGGAGTGAAGATTTATAATATTTTGCCGCGAGCCGTATGCACCTACGGTGCATATAGCTCGCAGTATAAAAAACGCCTTGCTGTTCAAAGCGAGGGACAACGACGGCTGTATTTGTGTCGACGGGAGAGCGAAGATGGACGAGACTAAGAAACTGGAACCCTTTGGGGAAATCAAAGAGAGTTTTAAGGGATTAAAGGACGAGGGGATCTATTACGTTGATAAGACGGGCCTTATCCCGTATCTGATTTTGCAAAAACGCAAGATATGCGTCGTGACGCGCCCACGCCGATTTGGCAAAACCTTGATGTTGCGCATGTTGCAGACGTTTTTTGAGTACGTACTCGATGATGAAGGCAAGCCCGTCGACAATCGTCGTTATTTTGAAGGTCTCAAAGTGATGGAGGCCGGGGATGCCGTACTCAAAGAGATGGGACAATATCCGGTGATTTCTTTGTCGCTCAAGGGGATGCGCAATGATACGCTGGACGATATGGTGATTAAATTGCGAAATGCCCTGGCTTCTGCTTGTAGCAAGCACGAATACTTGCTCAAACATCCGGCGCTGAATGAATTCGAACACGAACAGTTTAGA
>JAZODZ010000109.1:0-4713 GCA_045597285.1 Myxococcota bacterium | reverse complement strand
GGTCTCGTCGAAATCTTCACGAAGGGTGCAGGCGTTCCGACGCCGGCGACGCGTGACGATCTTGGCCGGTTTGCTTACGATGTTCTCAAACACAAGGACACGACGGCCATCACGAGCACGTTCGACGATCAGACTACAGTCGGTCAGCCTTATTTCGAACTCGTTCACTTCCGTGATTTCTTCGCTTCGATGAAGGGATATGACTTCATCAAGAACCGTAAGGTCGTTCGTCTGAAGGAATTCCAGGAGAACAGCACGGATGCAGCGCTCTCAGCCAAGACTGCGTGGGTTCGCGTACCGTATCTGTTCTGCACGGATGACAACCGTGGATCGCTCCGTTCCTGCAACGTCTTCGATCACGGTGCCGATTACTACGAACAGGTTTCTGACATCTTCAGAAATTACACTGTGAACTACTGGTTCAAGAACTTTGCCCGCGGTCGTGCATTCTGGGATTCCTACAGTGCGGCAGCTGGTTATAATCGCTATTTCTCGATGCTTTCGGACTATCTGCAGAACGACTACGTTTCCGACTGGGAAACGCTCCGCGATGTTTCGACGGCAAATGGTTACACGCTCAGCGACGATGTCAACGAGATGGCTTCGGCGGCATCGTTCAACTTCATTGCGGATGTCATTGCGACGCCTGAATATGGTATCTACTGCAAACGCGAGGACAACGGTGCCCTGTTCAATCTTTCGAACGATGACGAGGCGAATGCTTCGATCAGCGAATTCAATGAGAGAGCCCGTTGCGGACGCAATCCTGAGTATTACTACATTCGTCAGGGTGAAGGCCGCCGTCGTTATCAGAAATACGATGTCGAAGCCGGTTTCGACTATTCGCAATACGAACTGGAACTCGAACACAACTACACGTCGTTGTTCGCAATTCTGACGCTCTTTGACAATGAGGCGAACGTCATCGTCGATTCAGGCGATATGGGCACCTACACGCTCGGTATGTACACGCGTTATCGCGAGGAAGCGATCAAGCTGACGAACGGTGTTCTTGCTGAAGAATACTCGATCCACAGCCCGGTTCTGTACACGGATGATGGCAAAGGCGGTGAACAGCATGCCACGTACATGAACATGGACATGAAATCCGGCAACCTGAAGTATCCGGCGCTGGTTAAGGTGACGTACTACAACGCGGATGGTTCGCGTGTCGAATACGATCCTCTGACGGGCGAGAGCACGAGCGAATTCGCGAAACTGTCGGCAACGAAGCCCCAGTTTGCAACGTGCAGCAGCTCGGATGAGTGCCTTATCGGCAATGCGGATGAAGCTTACTGCGGTACGATTTACACTGATCAGAAAACGGACATCTGCTTCAACATCTTCCTCGACGGCGATACGGCGGCAGCGAACTGCCCGAGCGGAACACAGGCTTACGATCTTGGCGGTGAATGGTTCTGCGCCCTGACCGGCAACGGTGATGTAGATTCGTCGTATGCCAAACTGGCGAGCGCCAAGTGCAGTGCTTCGAACGTGACCGGTGCCTGCGATGCGGGTCTGGTTTGCCGCGACGGCGAATGCAAGGAAGCGTATCACCGTGTAGAAACGGATTCATCGTTGACGCAGAAATACTACATGACGATTTACGGCACGCTCCTGACGGGCCCGATCGAAATGGATACCACACTTTACGATCAGCTCAATATCTATCGCAAAGGTTCTGGCGACACGAACGTGGCGATGGGTGATTTCAAGGAAGTGACGTTCGAGAATCCGATCACGGGTGAGATTTATGCCGCCAATGATCGCATCAAGAGCAGCAATGTCAGCGATGTCACGGCCCCCGGTGGTGCCATGCTCGTGAAGAAAGGTCAGCGCCTTGCTGATACGCTCGAAGAACTCTGGCCGCTGGTCATCGAATGGAACAACAAGATTCCTGATGGCGATGACTACGAACAGAGCGAGGAGTATCAGAAATTCATGGATTACTACTATCAGTGGTACAGAGCGAAATACGATCTGGAAGGCGTAGTTCAGGATATCAACCTTATCCGTGCGGTGTATGATTACTTCGGCTCTGTTTGGTAAGATTTAGTCTGAATGGTTCAAGCCCTCGAATGCAAAGTCATTTGGGGGCTTTTTTTTAGGGGGCATAAAAGAGAACGCACCGCGTATGAAATAGCGGTGCGTGCCGTGCGTATGTCAATAGCACGGCACCGTCGTGTGTCGGCGCAGCCGGCCACGCGGGACAAAAAATCGAAATGAATAACAGCGATCAATAATTGTCTAAAAGCGCAAAGTGCGTTATTAAGTAACGTTTATTTGCGTGAAAGGCGCGGTTGTAATTCAGTGACAGGATTGACGGCAGATGAGCGATATAAACAATCTGATTTCGGGGTTGAATTCATTAAACAACGGTGGTGCACCTGGCGGTGAACCGGCTCCACAAAGTGAGTCATCGAAAGGGCAGAGAAGTCCTCGAATGACGATGTACGGTATACCTGGCATTGATTTCGAGGACGATAGTGGAACCAGGTTTCCTAAGATTCCGCCTTCTTCGGCCAGTATTCCGGCTCCACCTTCGGGGAGTGATCCTCTGGATCCGTTGGGGCTTGGTATCGTGGCTGGTTTACCGACTCCAAAGACGGGAACCGGAGCTGCGGGACTTCCGTCGCCCAAGATAAATGCGGGACTTCCGTCGCCCAAAATAAATGCGGGACTTCCGTCGCCGAAGATGGAGGACGGATTGCCGTCGCCCAAGATAAATGCTGGACTTCCGTCACCGAAGACGGATGATGGGTTGCCGTCGCCGAAGATAAATGCGGGACTTCCGTCACCCAAGATGGATGACGGACTTCCGTTTCCCAAACTGGATGTCGGGTTGCCGTCGCCGAAAATGGATGCCGGGTTGCCGTCGCCGAAAACCGGCTATGATGATTTTCTCGGGTTATTTTCTGACAACGATCAGCTTCCGTCGCCCCAGGTTCCCCATTCCCCGCTTGAGGATTCCTCACTTGGCGTGATTAAGGGGAATCAGCCTCCGGTATTGAAACCCGATCATGCGTCTCCGACGGGGGCATTTTCACAGACCCACGATTTTGACAACGATTCCGGGCTTCCGCTTGGGGATGATCCTCTGAGTTCGAAGGGCGCCCAGAGCAAGCCGCTTCCGCCCCCAAGTGCGGATTTTCTTGGTCTGTTTGGTGATTCACCTGCCGCACCGGTTGCGCCTGCGGCACCTGTTGCACCTGAAAAGCCCGTTCTGCCTGCTGATACAGTTCCGCCGACGCCGCCCGTTCAGCCTCTTCCATTGCGGCAGGCTGTTGGCCAGCCCGTGATCACGGGTGGCCAGGTGACTGAGGCCGAAGATGCTGAGGAGGAAGGGGAAGAACTCGTGTTCGATCTGAACACGATTAAGAACAATTCGATTGAGGCCGTGCCAGCTGTGGCCGTGACGACCGAGAAGAAGGTTCTCAAGACCAGCCCCAAAGTTAAAAAGTTGCTCATCGGTGGCGGTATTCTGTTGGGAATTCTCCTTCTGGGATTCGTTGCCGTAATGGTGGTCCTGTCCCATGAGGCCGAGGTGACCGATGATCAGTTGGCGGTGATTCCTGAGGCGGATCCAGTCGTTATCAACTGGAATTCTATACAGAGCGATCGTCTTCTGGCCTATCAGGTATTTTTCACGAACTCGCTTAAGAAGCTGCAGCAGGATGACCTGGATGATCAGTTGAAATCTGATATTCGCGGGCGCACGCTGATTGCGATGACACTTGCATCGGCGCGGCATTTCGATCAGATTCAGTCAGAGCTGGAAATCCTTGACAATTCTGCGGACGAGATATTGAGCAAAGATGTTTGCTCTACATCCTGGTGTGCACTTGGCCTTTATGGCTGGGGACTTCTCAGGGACAAGAAGGCGCTCGTTTCCAAATACGAGTCGAAGATTGGCGAATCGGAAAAACAACTGAAGAATGTTGTCGAGACGGTGGTCAAATTCCGCAAGCTTCGGTCCGAACACAGCTCGATGCGTGAAGTTCGCGAAGAAGCGATGAAGATGCTTAAGAACATCGATGAAGAGTCGCTCACATGGCCGGTGGTTGCGTGGATTGCGGGCACTTCTTATCGTGAACTTGGAGAGTTTGACAAAGCCATCGATTCAATGAAGAAGCTGAAGAATGACGATGATATTTCATTCTCATCCGCAGCCGCTGTTCTGAATGCAGAGCTTCAGATTATTCTGGATCGCGGTGACAAAGCGAGGCTTCTATGCGAAACCGTGAGCAAGAACCAGCAGTCTTCTCCCGAAGATATTGCCAAAGCTGAGAATCTGCTTTTATTGGAGTATGTGAGTTCGGCGGAAGACCGTGATGTCATTGTCCGCATTGAGGAAGAACTTACCAAAGGGCTCGACTCTCCGGAAAAAATTGAGCTGATTCTGAATGCGTGCACTCACGCCAACCGCAGTGAAGTCTGCAAGAAGCCGTTTGAGATTGTTTTCAGCGACAATCCAAGGAATATGGCGCTTCGTCAGGGATATATTCAGCTTCTCATCGAACGCCTTGGCTATTCGACCCTGATTCGGCCAGATGTCAAGACTGCTCCAGTCGTTCTGCATACTGCGATTGAGCTCTTGGATGAAGGTTTGAAACTCGAACCCGAGAACAAGGTCCTGTGGCTTTATAAGGCAATCGCGAGCTACGCGATCAAGGATGTCGAGGAATTCAATAAGGCTGTCACTGAGTACGAACA
>JAZODZ010000108.1:0-2213 GCA_045597285.1 Myxococcota bacterium | reverse complement strand
GCATTTCGACACCACAATCATGGGCCGGTGCGCAGCTCGCATTGCCGGTTATGCTCAGAAAGCGCTTCAGGGACATGCGATTGTCGTCAACAACGTTGGCGAGGATCTGCAGCTTCTTATGGCCTGTCTCAAGCATCTGGCCTCCTATCATGGTTTCTCCATTCGCCACGCCATGTATGCAAACATCGAAAAGCTGAAGAAGCGCTATCCCGTGGAAGAAGGCTTTTCTGCCGAACGCAGCGTCAATCGAGATGAGGCTGCTTCTCTTATGCCCGAAACTTAACGCTTGCGCAAAGCGACGATTCACAAAAAGGAGAACAGGCATGAATCGCAATCGACCGTCGAAAGACGAATATTATCTGAACATCGCATCGGCTGTTGCTGCACGCTCTACATGCCTTCGTCGCCAGTACGGTGCTGTCATTGTCAAAGATGACAGCATCGTTTCTACTGGCTACAACGGAGCAGCGCGCGGAGAGCCTAACTGCTGTGACGTGGGATTTTGTTGGCGCGAATCAAACAACATTCCTCACGGAGAACGCTACGAGGAATGCAAAGCTTTGCACGCAGAAAACAACGCCATCATCTCTGGAAACCGCGCGGATATGATTGGGGCAACCCTCTATCTGGCTGGCTTTGAAAACGGGGAACGCTTGCCCGATCCTAAACCCTGCCTCATGTGCAGCCGTGCTATCAAAAACGCACAAATCGCAAAGGTGGTGACGAAATGATTTTTGACTGGAACGCGGCCCTCTTCTGTTGGCTTTTGGTTGCAACCCTCGTTATGTTCCTGCTTTCAGTCATTCTTTATCTGTCGGGCGCAGATAGATTGTCTTTGGTTTGCCTTTGTCTTGTTGTTTTGTTTGCTGGTATGTGCGCAGGGTTTGGGGGTTTTTAATTTCTTTAGGGGGGGTGTCATTTTGTTTTTGTATGAAGGCAGAACCGTGTATTTCAAAGACGATAAAGTGATTGTACTGGAGAAGATAAACGCAAAGCTTGTCAAAGTAGCCAAAAAGTCCAATCCTCGAATGATCTTTTTTGCAAAGCGAAAAGAGCTTTTCCCTGTGTGGCCTGTTGCTTTGGACAATTGGATTTTTGAGCACCTGTAGGAGGTTGACATGAACATAAATAAACAGGCGAATGCAGTATTCAAAGAACTGGACTTGTCCAACCGAGTCTTGTACCGAAAATGTGAGTTTGTCAACGAAAATGGATACTTAAACGGATACAAGTGCGATAGGTGCGACACATCCCTTGAATACACCTATCTGGAAAACCGGCTTTACGCCATTCGGTGCGATGGGTGCGATTTTATTCGTTTGGTCAAAGGTTCATCGCCCGTCATCGCCTCCAGAAAAGTTGGCATTTTGTATGTAAAGTGAGTTGAAAAAGTTTGAATTATTCTCATCTGCACAAAGTTCTCGATGATCCGAATGCTAAGATCACCGTCGAGCAGTGCCGGTCTTTTCTATACGAGTTGTTGGATGAAAGCACGCGCAATAGTGATGAGTGCGATGTGCATGATGAGTTTGCTTCCATGCGCTATTACGACGGTGCGGCTACCGCGTATCGCTTGGCGTTGGAATTGCTCAGTCATGTAGACCACAACTGGAAATCACATGGAGGTAACAAATGACCAATCAAGAAAAAGTTGAACAAAAACTCCAAGAGGCGTATGAGCACATTAAACCATACATGAAAGACGATGCTTCTTTGTCGCACCTGTGCCATTATTGTGAGCGATGTATGGGTAGTCAGCATGACTATGAAGAATGCCGATACAGAGAATGCTTCAGGTGCTGGCTTGCTATGGTTTACCTCAAATGGGAAACGTCATATCAGTAAGGAGGACGGGAAGGATGAGGTTCATTGAGTTATGCAGATTGCTCGCTGAAGCTCAGGAAATGCGTTTGATCTGTGGAGATTATGAAATCTTTGGTACAGCAGATTCCATTTCCGGGCTTGTTAGTGAAGCGGTTGATGAATTCCAAGTAGTAGGCATCGAAACGGATAAAGACACGCTGAAAGTGTGGGTGAAAGCACATGAAAACGCCTGACCTGAAGCCCTGCCCGTTCTGCGGGGGCGTGGCAAAAATGCGTGAATATGGATTTGGTCATAGAGAAGGTGGCGTATTTACTGCGTCTTATAAAGTTGGTTGTGAAAATTGCGGAATTGATTTCACCACTGAAAGCCGTTTTACTTTGTCAGGAGG
>JAZODZ010000107.1:0-9533 GCA_045597285.1 Myxococcota bacterium | reverse complement strand
GCTATCGGCGTTGCCGATACGCGTCGCACTCCGTTACGAGAACCGTTAAAATAATCGCATATTTGGTTGAAATTCAGTGGCGTATTACATTAAAATTCAATCGTGTTCTTTGTTTTTAACAGTGTGATCCAAATTCCCCACAAAAAGAGCAGGAGAAAGCATGTCGAAGAAGTTATTTGTTGGTGGACTTGCATGGGCTACGACCGATGCCAAGCTTAATGAAGCCTTCAGTCCATTTGGCTCAATCGTCGAAGCAAAAGTCATTATGGATCGCGAAACCGGGCGTTCACGTGGTTTCGGATTCGTCACATTTACTGAAGAAAGCATGGCCACAGCCGCCCTGGAAGCCATGAATGGCAAGGAAGTCGACGGACGCACAATCCGCGTCAATGTCGCCGACGATTCCCCAAGAAAACCTGCCAAACGCAATTTTACACCGCGTCAGCACTCTGACGATGCCCCTAAAGCCGACAATGCCGACGCGCATTCCGAACGTCCGGAACGTTCCGAACGCCCCAAACCACGCCGGAATTATTCCGATTCCGCGTCCTTTGATTTTCCGCCCGTCGATGAAGGCAATTCAAGACGCGACAACCGCAAGAAAGACCGCAAAAAACGCGACCGTTTCGATGACGACGATCGCTGGTAATCGCCTCTCGATATTCGACGTGCTTTAAAATTTCAAACTCTCTCAAGTGGTATCGCCTCGGCGATACCACTTTTTTATCCATCGTAACTCGTGTTTAATTGCAAATAAAAGACACTCGGTTGAACCCCTATGGGGTTCGAAGTTGAAGACATGCGTTGATCCCCCGGTAGGCGCTACGCGCCAACCAGGGCAAAACTGGAAGCCCTACGGGCTTCGTTTGATGAAAATATCTGTTGTGAATACAATTAAACACTAATCAGACCTATTGGATAATATGACCAATCAGGAAATACTACAGAAACTGCGCCGTCTGCACACGCTTCTCGTTCTTGGCAAACGCAGCAATAACCTCGACCTCGCTATTCGCCGCGCACTCGACGCGATCGAATCGTGGCACCAAAACGTCGACGTCATCGTGGCGCGAACGCCGGTGCAGCAGCTTTTTGCCGGCTACGGGCCGAAGTTTATCAAAATCTTTAATGAACTCCTCGAAACCGGCGACATCAAGATGATCCAAAAGCTTCAGCCGGAATTCGATCCGTTTTTCTGCTTTCTTTGCGAAATACCGGGCATTGGCGAGACCATGGCGCGGCGGATGTATTACGAGCGAAGCATTCATTCGATGGACGATTTACGGATTGCGTACACGAACAACATCCTTCAGCGCATTCCCGCTTTTGGCGATTCGCGGCTTCGGGCCATCGAAATCGTACTGTGGAACTCCCAGTCCGGTTCCATGAACAGCATTTCGAGCGAGTCGTATGCCGAAATATCCCGCAATGTTGATGAAGCCAATAGCGACAACGACAACATCTGCAACTCGATGCAGCTTTCTCTCTTCAACGGCAAGCATACCAATGATTCGGCAGTGTTCGATAAGCAAGAACACGATGAAAAAGACGTGCATGAATCGAGTCATGACGTCGTGTGCCCACCCAAAGACGACAGTAGCTATATGTCGGTAGACAAGGCGAACAGTGCCTATTCCAAGGCATTTCGGGACTCCAACACGGATCTCTTTCGCGATGTGCAGTTTCACAATCCTGCGGATGACATTCCCGACGAGCTTCTCGTCGAGGATGACTTAAACGCGCTTCTCAAGCAGGATCAGACGGTCAAGCCAGACCCAAAACTCGCCGCTGAACTCGACGCATTCATTCAGAAAGACCTTCGCGAGCATGGCGTTGTCGATGAAGAAGACAAAAAAGCCACGGTTTGCGATATGCCTGCGGCCTCGAGTGCCTTTAATGACAGCGATATCCGGGCCTCCATCATTCACGTCCGAGTCCTGAACGCGATACACGTCGAGGCCAATGTGATTCAGGCCCGTATTATCCGTGCCGAAACCATTCATCTGAACAGCCAGCACACGCCGGTATTGACATCGACCGTTCTTCAGCAAGATATCGTGAACGTTTCGAGCATTCAGGCTGACGTCATTCACGCCGATATCATCGAGGCACGCGAACTGAGTGCCCAGTATATCGACGCCCATCTGATGGGATAAACAGGCGCGACATCTCGCAAAACATATGATGTACAATTTTGAGGAGGTATGCACGCCTCTCAACGAAAAAAGCCGCCTATTCCATGTATGGAATAGGCGGCTTTTTAAATTACACCGAGTTCGGTGAATTAGTTGGCAATCTTATAAATGACGGCATAACCGTTACCAGCATGACCATACTCCGCCTTGCCACTCGGATCGTTGAACGTCTCCGTACCGTCAAGGAGCTGAGTATCGGTAAGGTAATAACTGGAGTTCAGCAAGCAACCACTTGGATAGTTCGATGCCGACGAAGAAGTATAAACATACCCTGAACCGCCACCGCCGCCCTGGGTATCGGAACCCCATGACGAAGTTTTAGAGGTACCACCGCCATACCAGCCGCCGCCACCGCCGCCGCCGTCACCATAGGGCGAATTACCCGTCGAAGCACCGGTACCAAATGAACCATTGGAACCGGCAGATGTCTGGGTTGCATCATAACCACTATAACCGACGCCAGTTAAACCACCGCCATGCCCATACGGATCACCAGAGTCTTCACCACCGCCGCCACCACCGCCGGCAACGATCACACGAGCATAGAGGGAATTTGAACCAATACGGATATCGGTACCACCACCGCCGCCGCCGCCAGGTTCACCGCTACTGCTCGAACCACCGGTTCCGCCACCGTTATAACCACCAGGTGCAGCAGAATTTGAAGCATACGAACATGTACCCACGCCACCGACCTGAACATATACCGTTGTACTTGACGTCAATTTGAGATTACCAGCGGCATAGCCACCCATACCGGCAGAACCAATATTACCCACATAAGAAGTTGCACAACTGGTGGTCTGCGTGTTGCTGCCACCGCCTTGCGCACCCCAAACCTCGAGTCGATAGGTACCAGCCGGCAACGCTCTCGTCTGAACACCGCCCGTATACGCATAATTATATACGACCGTCGATGGATTGCCCGTCACGGCGACGCTGCTGACCGTAATATTGTTGTATTCCGTCGAAGAACTGACGGTATTGCCCAGTTTAATCTGGTAACTCGATTTCTGATTGCGATACGGATAAGTCTTCGTCGTCACCGTCACGGTCTGCGGCGTACTCCAGTTGGAAGGCGTGAACGTCAGCTTGGATGTCGAAACTGTACCATACGTGGTATTGGTGCTGACGACAGGAATTTCAACATTCGACATCGGTTTGTAGTCGAGTTTAACCGTAAACGAACCGCTATCCGTAATGTTGATCGCATTTGTCGAAACCGTGACACTGCCTTTATCGTTGTTATCGTTGGTAACACTTATCTTATTGAGCGTCAGGTTGTTATAAGCAGGATCTTCCGAAGTCACCTTTGGAGTGACATTGTAAGTGATTGAGCCATCGACTTCGTTGTCATCCTTGCCTATCACTGTCACCGGGATTTCATCATTCCAATTCAACTCGTCAAAGACGATTTGCGTCGGACTGAAGGTACCTTCTGTGCTGTCAATCCCCGTAAAGCTGACTGTAACGGGCTTATATGGCTCAGATGTAAGGGTAACTGTAAAGGAATCGGACAAACCGTCTTCATTCGTATGAAGCTGGGTCTTGCTAATCACGACCGAAGCCTTCTCGTCATCGAGACGCTTTCCTGTGATATCGACTTTCAGATCGTTGTAATCCGGATCGTCTGACTCGGTACGGAAATGAAGCACGAATTCCTTATTTCCATCGGCATAATTGTTATCTCTGCCCTTAATGCCGATCTGAGCGCCCTTGCTCCAATTCTCAGGCTTAATCACCACATTGCCTTTCTTGAAATTCACGATATCGGTATTATCGGTCTCGTGATAAATCTTAACGCTGCTCTTCGGCTCAGATTTAAGTGCCATCTTAATATTTACCTGCGCAGCATTTTCCAGAATTTCGAATGGCGAGTTAGGCGGATTAACCGTAATGCCAACGGTTTCATTGTCGATGTTGACGGCATTAATGGTTTTGCCGAATTTCCCGTTATAGTTTTCATCCTCACTGACGACATTGGCGAGCTCGACCGTATAGGCGACATCTTTATCCGCAACACTGTCATCGATGCCCGTTACGGTCACGGTCTGAGGCGAGTTCCAGTTGCTGGCATTAAACGTGAGGGATGCGGGCGAAACCGTTCCTTCCTCAGTATTGGAGGACGAAAGATTGATAGTAACATCCGACGTCGGCTCGGATACCAGACGTACTGTGAAGGAATCCGTTCCGCCGGCTTCGTTCGTGGTCAGGGAGAAATCGGTGATTTTAATCTTATCCCCAGTCTCTTCATCGATCGAATCGTGCTCGACGATGACGCCGGCTTCCGTTTTATCAAGATTGGTCACATCAACGCTTTCTTCGATGTTGATATAGGCTTCGTCATTACTGGAAGCCGAAAGCGTGACCTTAAAGGGAATATCGCCATCAATGACAGTATCGGGAATGCCAATGACACGAATGATCTGCGGCTCGTTCCAGTTTTCGGCTGTAAACGCGAGTGTCTGGCTGACGGCCATCTCTGAAACTTCAGGTTCTGGTTCGGGCTCGGGTTCGTCGCCAGGCTGGGCAACGCATACCATTTTGGCACCTTCATCTTCGGACTCGGGTTTGCAACTCCCACTCTTGCAATCTTCGTCTTTCTCACATTCTGCGCCATCAGCGAAGAGTTCGTCACCGGGCAGGCCAACGCATACCATCTTGGCACCTTCATCTTCGGACTCAGCTTCACAAATTCCACTCTGGCAATCTTTACCTTTCTCGCATTCCGCGCCATCGGCAAGGAGTTCACTGCCAGGTTCGGGTTCCTGAGGCTTGGGATAAACGACGACAGCCAGCAACCCCTCGGTTTCGTCGGAAGAATTGGCGATCACCGTGACATTATCAGTGGGAGCCTTCGTCAATAGCACCTGGAATTCGACATAAGTGCCATCTTCGGCGACCACCAAATCTGTTTTGGGTGAAACCGCAATACCCACGGTATTGGTATCCGTATTCGTAACGGGCACGAGAACCGGTTCAATGCCATTGAAGTTGGCATCTTCGCTTTCGAACTCGATCTTGACGTTGTAGGGCTGATCGCCATCGACGATGAGGTCACCGACACCGATCACATCGATATGCTGCGGCACATTCCAGTCTTCGGGGTCAATCGTGATCTCGGATGGATCGACCACACCTTCCGCTGTATTGTCGCTCGACAGCTTGAGTGTGACAGGCGCTTCCGGTTTGACCGAGAGCGTCAGAGTAAACGTGGCAGAATCCTTATTTTCCGTAGTCACCAGATTATCGGCATCGCTCAAAACGACACCGGCTTTGTCATTGTCTTTATTCGTGACCTTGACGACTTTTTCATCGCCAACAACCGTTTCACTCTCGCCACTATCATTGATCTGGGTTTTATACCATGTGACAGAGACATCGAAGTCCTGGTCTCCATCAATGACATTGTCATCGACACCGGTTACGGTCACAGTCTGAGGTGTCTGCCAGTTATTCGAATTGAAATTGAGCTGCTGCGGAGAAACTCTGCCTTCGTCGGCATTGCTGCTTTTAACGCTGAACGACACATCCGTCTTGGGATCGCGTTCCAGAACAACCTGGAATTCGGCTGTGGCACCGGATTCATCCGTAATCAGACCATCGGCATTTTGAACCGCGATAGCGACGTCCGCTTCAATCGTTTCGTCTTTCTTATTGGGATCGGGGCCGCATTGTCCTTCCTGACAAATCCAATCACCATCGCATTCGTCATTGGTCGAACACTCGGGTTTCATTTTGCATTCACCATCGACGCATTCGCCATTCGCCCCGCATTCTTCATCTTTCGAACACTTAGGTTCCTCGACACACTTATGATCCTGACAGATCTTGCCGCTGGGACAATCGACATCCTGTGTCTCGTCTTCGCAAGTGAGTTTGTCAATACATTTACCCTCATCAGAACACTCTTTGCCATTAGGACAGGCCTTTTCAGCAGAGCATTCAGGTTCAACACTCACACATACCCCTTCTGCTGAACATTCCAATCCGGCTGCGCATTTATTCTCAGCCGAACACGCCTCTCCCAGACCTGCATCGCTGGCATCATCTCCGCAGGCAAAGCCTGTTGCTGCCACGACGGCAAGCGCAAACCATAAATACCTTTTTTTATGCATACAATCGTCTCCTCTATTCTCAGAAGGGGGGCCTATTAAGGTGACAAATCACGAAATTAACCATACTCCAGGCAAAAAAACACAGATACCAACCGTTATAATATAGCAAAAAGAAAAAATCCTACAAGTTACAGCACTAAAATCCTGCCTTGAAGATATCTATTCAGTCCCCAAAGCGTTGCCGCGCGTATGTCAATAGCGCGGCGGGCACGCCGTATGCCAATAGGCGTGCCAACAAAAAAGCCGCATATTGCTTAGAATATGCGGCTTATCGAGTCACAATCGACGTGACGAATTAATTGGCGACTTTATAGATACGGGCATAGCCGTTGCCAGTATGGCCGGCTTCTGTCTTGCCATCCGGAGCATAGATGGTTTCGCCTGCATCGTAAGTCTTGGGATTTCCTGTCAGATAGTAGGCAGTACTCGGTTTCGTGCCGGGATTCTGCGAAGCCGTGGCAGACGTGTAGACATACCCTGAACCGCCGCCGCCGCCGCGATCATCATCGGCAGAGCCATCCGGGTAAGCACCGCAACCACCGTACCAGCCGCCGCCGCCAGCACCGCCGTAACCACTTGAACGATAAACGCCTGCGCCACCGAACCCAAATCCACCATATACATGAGATGAACTCGTCAGGCCAGATGTAGCCTGCGTTGAAGTTGTATAGGAAGTGCTTCCGCCCGACATCGTCGCGTTACCGCCACCACCATAAGAACCGTATGATTCCGTCGCCGAACCGCCGTTGACACCGCCGCCATAGGCACCCGGTTTGTTACTGGCGCCATCGGATCCGCCGCCGCCAGCAACGATGATACGGGAATACAGATTATCGGATCCAATACGAATATCCGTCGCGCCGCCGCCGCCTTTATAAGCATAGCGATAGCCGCCGCCATTAAAGCCGCCTGAACAAATCGAACCGGAACACGTCCCGTTGTTCCCCTGCCCACCGACATAGATATACAGCGTTGTCGTCGACGTCAAGGTGAGGGTACCTTCCGAGTATCCGCCCTTGCCGCCATTATCAGCAACCGAACGATAACCGCCCTGAGCGCCCCAGACTTCGAGCCGGTACGAACCTTTCGGCAGAGATGCCGTCTGCCTCGCCCCCGTATAGGCGTAGTTATAAACAACTGTCGACGGATTGCCCGTCACGGCCACGCTACTGACCGGAACATTGTTGTATTCCTTCGACGTACTGACGGTATTGCCAAGCTTGATCTGATAACTCGTCTTAGGCGCATTGCGATACGGATAAGTCTTCGTCGTCACTGTCACGGTTTGCGGCGTGTTCCAGTTGGAAGGCGTGAATGTCAGCTTGGATGTCGAAACCGTACCGTAAGTTGTATTGGAACTGGAAACTGGAATTTCCACATTCGAGAGCGGCTTGTAATCGAGTTTGACTGTAAATGTGCCGCTATCCGTAATGTTTATCGCAGTCGGATTCACCGTGACACTGCCGATATCGTTGTTGGCATTGGTGACCTTGATCTTGCCGACGGAAGCGATGTTATAGGCAGGATCCTCGGATGCCGCCTTCACCGTGACCTCGTAAGTGATTGGACCGTCGACTTCGTTATCATCCTTGCCGATTACCGTCACCGGGATTTCATCATTCCAATTCGAATCGTCAAAGACGATTTGCGCCGGACTGAAGATGCCTTCTGTGCTGTCTATTCCCGTAAAGCTGACCGTCACGGGCTTATACGGTCTGGATGTAAGCGTAAGCGTAAAGATATCGGACAGACCATCCTCACTTGTCTGAAGCTGGGTCTTGCCAATCACGACCGAAGCATGCTCGTCATCGATGCGTTTTCCGGCAAGATCGACCGTAAGGTCATTGTAATCGGGATCATCCGACTCGGTACGGAAATGAAGCACGAAGTCCTTGTTTCCGTCGGCATAGTTGTTATTGATGCCCTTGATGCCGACCTCAGCCCCCTTGCTCCAATCCGCAGGCTTAATCTCCACATGGCCTTTCTTGAAATTCACGATGTCTGAATTGTCGGTCTCGTGATAAATCTTAACGCTGCTCTTCGGTTCCGACTTGAGTGCCATCTTAACTTTAACAGCAGCGGCATTTTCCATAATCTCGAATGGCGAATTCGGCGGATTAATAGTAATGCCAACGGTTTCATTGTCGAGATTGATCGCATTGATCGTCTTGCCGAATTTTCCATTATAGTTTTCATCCTCGCTGACGACATCAGCGAGCTCGACCGTATAGGCAACATCTTTATCCGCAACACTGTCATCAATACCGGTCACGGTCACAGTCTGAGGCGTGTTCCAGTTATCGGCATTAAATGTCACGGACGCGGGGGCGACCGTTCCTTCTGCCGTATTGGAAGACGAAAGATTGATCGTCACTTCAGAAGCCGGCTCGGATACCAGACGAACAGTGAAAGAGTCCGTGCCGCCGGCTTCGTTCGTGGTCAGAGAGAAGTCAGTTATTTTAATCGGTTTACCCGTTTCTTCGTCGATCGAATCGTGCTCGACGATGACACCGGCTTCCGTTTTATCGAGATTCGTTACCTCAACAGTTTCCTCGAGATTGGTATAGTCCTCGTCACTGCTCGAAGCCGAAAGCGTGACCGTAAAGGGAATGTCACCATCAATGACATTATCGGGAATGCCAATGACGCGAATGATTTGCGGCTCATTCCAGTTTTCAGTCGTAAACACGAGTGTCTGGCTGGCAGCCTTCTCTGAAACCTCGGGTTCCGGTTCGGGCTCGGGCTCGTCGCCGGGCTGGGCAACGCATACCAACGTGGCACCTTCTTCCTCGGACTCGGGTTTGCAGCTTCCACTCTTGCAGTCTTCATCTTTCTCACATTCTGTGCCATCTGCAAGGAGTTCGTCGCCAGGTATGCCGATGCATACCATTTTGGCACCTTCTTCTTCGGATTCAGCTTCGCAGATTCCACTCTGGCAGTCTTCACCTTTCTCACATTCCGCGCCATCTGCAAGGAGAACGGGCAGGGCAGCGCATACCATCTTGGCGCCTTCTTCTTCGGATTCGGCTTTGCAGCTTCCACTCTGGCAATCTTCATCTTTCTCACATTCCGCGCCATCTGCAAGGAGTTCATTGCCGGGTTCGGGTTCCTGAGGCTTGGGATAAACGACGATGGCCAGCAAACCTTCCGTGTCATCGGACGAATTGGCAATCACCGTGACATTATCTGTTGGCGCTTTCGTCAGAAGCACCTGAAATTC
>JAZODZ010000106.1:0-7748 GCA_045597285.1 Myxococcota bacterium | reverse complement strand
CCCATTGACGTTGCTGTTGGTGCTTTTGCATTTGAAAATAAAATTCAATAGTTGTGAATTCAGTAAAGCAATGATGTATTGATATGAATAATCAGGAGATAGATTAATATATCCGCATGAATTAGCCAAATACTTGTGTGCCGGAAGGTACGATGCTCTCAGCCGGTGTTTCTCGTTTATACCTGTTAGTCCTTGGTACACAATACGCGGCAAAAATGTATCTTCTTTCTTTTTGGCAGAACATACCCTGTCGAACAAATCGGGATTGATGTATTCAATAACTCCTTGGGATATATCTTCGTTATTTGATTTAATATACCACTTTTGTATTTGTACACCTTTAACCAGACACAATTCCGTATGGGTTTGTGTAATGGCAGATTTCCCAAGAGACATATCAATTTCGCCTGTATTGCTTGGACAATAATTCGCAAATCGTTGCGTATGATTTGACAAAATTTTAGTTAGAACTGAAAAAGATTCTTTATTACATAAAGGTATCTGATATAATGAGGGACTGAATGTTTCAATCTGAGAGAGCAAAATACTCGATTTATCAAAAGGAATCTTTCGTTCATAAGAAATTCCAATCAATAAATCGTCATTCCGCCTGTGTTTCGATGTCATTAAGATAGAGGTTGACATTTTGGCTTCCTCGAAGATTCTTCGGCTCACGCAATCGCGTTCTGGAAAGGCGTCAACTGAAATCAACCCATGGTTGTATAGCAATTTTTTGCGCATATTAACCGAACTCTGGTCTGTTAGAATGCCGAATGGGATGATCATGTTACAGTAGCTGTCATCATTTAACAGGTTAAACGCCATGTCGTAGAATATTTTTGAAGCCTGTATCATACCCTCGCAGGCATCTGGGTAGGTCTGTTTGATGTAATCGACAATATCCATATCTGTGGTTAGTCCAACTTTCTGGTTTTGCTTTTTATTGTATAAACCGTACGGTGGATTAGCGATTACCGCATCAAAACCGAGAAAACATGCATTGTCGTCGAGCACTTCGGGGAACTCTATCATCCATTCCATGCTATTTTTGTAGATGCCGGATTCCTTGCCGATATCGCCGGTCTGGTCGAAATCGAGTTTGAGCTGTACAGGAGCAAATACGCGTGATTTGATTTCTGCAATCGACTGGCGAATGGCGAGTTTGTCTTTTTTGGCACACGTGCGTTTATATGCACGTACATTGTCGCGATAGAGCTTGATTTGCTTTTTAATATCTGGCGTCAACGTTCCATCTTTGAGAATGCTTTTGCCAACTTCGACCTTATATTTGCTTATCAGTGAGTTGCCGCATTTGATGTTGATGTCGATATTTGGGAGGGTCTCGAGTTCTGTATAATTGCTTTCGGGGGTATAATAGGCGTTTTTGAGTAGCTCGATCCAAAGGCGTAGCATACAGATATTGACGCTGTTGGGGTTGAGGTCGACGCCAAACAGACAATTCTCGATTACCTCGCGTTTGGCATTGAACAGGGCTTCCTGTACGCGTCGATTTTCGGGGTTATGTTTATTGTATTTATACAGTTCGCCCTCGGCATCATATACGGCAAGTTCGTCATTTTCGACGCGCAGTTCCCAATCAGTGGGTTTGATTCGTGTGCCATCGGGCGCTAACAGACATCCGAGCTGTCCCTTGATGGCGACAATTTCATTGAGGCACGATACGAGAAAATGCCCGGAACCGACGGCTGGATCACAAATCCGCAAGCTGTTCAGAATCTGGTTGCATTCGTGGTAATCATAATCCTTGTTTTTGATATCCAGTAGGGTTTTGCATTTCCATTTTTTGTTTTTATTAAACTTGGCAACGATAGCTCTCGAAATCGTTTCGTGGGCCATGTATTGGGTGATAAACCCTGGGGTAAAGAACGAGCCATCTTTGTAGCCGTTGATCTTTTCAAAGATTAGCCCGAGTACCGATGCATTAATGAGCGTTTTGCTTTCTGCCTGTATTTCGACCTCGCCTTCGCTTGCAAAGTTGTAGGCATCCAAAAAAGCAAATAGATAATCGAGTGTCGGGAGATTGCCAGTACACTTTTTGCCCTTGTTATCTTTTAATACCGTCTTTTTATAAATGGGTATGGGTTCGGAGGCGATAGCGCTGATATCAAAATAGGTTTCTTCCTCGGTGGATTTTTCAAACAGTGAGCTGTTCAGATAAGGTATGTTTTGATATTTATTTTGGAATTTGGCATGGCGTTCATCAGGCCGCCTGGCCAATCCGTGAAAAAACAAATCGTTGAGTTCGTCGAAATTGTGAATAAAGTCAGAAGCGAGGATGCGATAAGCTTTGTCGTTGTGATTGAATTCGAGCTGTTGAGCTTCGAGCAGCTTGAGGAATAAGAGTCGGTTAATCCACGTGAGTACAAGCCTAAGTGCTGTCTCAAACTGTTCGGTTTCGTCATCCATGTCCATCGACAATTTTAACATACAGGCTTCGATAAGGCTGGATGCGTTGCGCTCCTTGGGCGTTTTTCTGCATATCAACTTTTTGTTTTTATCTTTGACTTCCTCCAGCCCCATGATGTGCAATAGTTCGGCATAGAAATTCTTATCGAGGCTGTTACTGTCGTTGGCAAAAGGCGTATTTAACAGCGTCTGAGGCGAAAGGATTTTATAGAGCGCGATGAGCTTGCGTTCATTACCAGCCTGACAGGCTTTTTGTATATCTTTGTGTGTAAAATGAACGATATCCATATTCTGGTCTAAAAAATCGCCCATGTATTTCGGTGCAATATCATTATAGAAAGTGGATGTTTTTTCGTCAATATATTGGCCGTTTGTATATTTCTCGTAATCTTTAACAAATGATTTGTTCGATTCAACAAAATTGGCGAAATCCTTGGCATCAAAGATAAACCATTCTTCGTAGTTTGAAATAATGATGCGTTTGATTTCATGGTTTTTGTTCGTATAATATTCTCTCAAAAAATAGAGCCATACCTCGCGAAAAGCCTTTTTGTCAAGGTTTTCTGTGGTGATCATTTCGGTAATATTTGTTGGGGACTTCATTTCAAAGATGACCGCTGGTTTGGCGTCTTTATCTTTGCCATTGTAAATCACTGCATCGCAATTTTCATAAGTATTGATAGGGAATTCCTCACCATACCATGTATTTTGGAGAAACTCTTTGATGAGATTTTTATAATATTCTTCGGATTCGCCATTCTTTTCTGCAAGCCGCATTCTGGCATATTGTGCTTTGAACCTGTCAATATCAGCTTTGGCAACTGGCAGTTTGAGAAAGGCTTTGTTGACGGCCTGGGACGGTGTCACAAATTTCATTATCCTCTGTCTCCAATCTATCGGTCACATGCGCATAACAGTCGCATTGCTCGACTGCATTTGAAATAGCGTATCATCATATTTGGTTTGATTCAAGCGTTGGTAGTTTGGTGTCACCGCCAGCGTAGGCGCGGAACCCGTGCAGAGATATCCGGGCCGGGCGTCTCTTACGCGAGTGAGCACATAGCGGCCAAAAGGGCGTATTTGCGGCGGTAGAGACGTGCGGCACGTCTCAATACCGCCGCAAATAGCCCGATGCGCAGGGCGTATCGGCGCAGCCGATAGCCCGCGCCAAATCCATCCAAAAAAAAATCTCATCTGCCGACTTGACTTTTAAAAGAACGTTCACTTATTTATGGACGCGAGGAGGTGATGTCCTATGAGAACGAAAGACCAGGACAAGCTGCAGCGCATTAAAGAAGCCACGGTACGGCTCATCTTGCGGGAGGGAATCGATGGTGCCTCGGTTTCCAAGATCGCAAAAGAGGCCAATGTTTCGCCGGCAACCATCTACATCTACTATGACAGCAAGGAGGAAATGCTTTCGAAGGTTTTTAAGGAATATTCAAGGCAGTCTTACCAATATCTCGTGCAGCACCTTCATCCCCAAATGGAGGCTGGGGAACTTATCGAAGTCATTGTGCGCGAATCTTACACTTACTTTGTCGAGAATGAGGAAATCTTCAGTTTTGTCGAGCAGTGCTCGCGATGTCCTACCCTGTGTGAAAAGGTTTGTGAAAGGGAATGTACCAATGAACTCATGACACTGATTCACGAATACCAGCGCGATGGGCGCATTCGGGCGTGCAGCGACTGGAACCTGTGGGCAATGATATTTGCGCCCGTGCGGTTCCTGGCAATGAAAAACAAAAATATGGCATGCAGCTGCAACGCAAACCTCGATGAACTCGTTCAGATGATTCAGTCCGCTTTTATACATCATTCATAGGATTGACGCTTTTAAATAGAAACCCAAAAACACAGGTAAATCTAGCTCATGGGGTGAGGCACTTCACCCCGGGCTGTTTATCGACCCTCACCAACTACTAGCCGATTCTGTATCAAGTCCGTGCGTGTTCAACGCGCTCCCCACACCGCATTCTTTGGTTTGAGAAATCAAACCTAATTAAACGAACATTCATTTAAGAAAAGGAAACCGCCATGTTAATCGTCCCCGTTTACAATATGATTATTCTTCCGAACGCCACACTGCATCTTCCGGTAGACCAAATCCGCAAGAATACAGGGGCAAATGGTATCACGATCAACGAGAAGGTCGTTTTGATGGTTGCCAAAGGCAACGCTACATCCTCAGATATGGATGTAGATAATTTCTTTCCAATAGGCGTAGTCGGCGTCATCAAAGCTATCAATTCCAAAGGGTTTGCGGTGATACAGATGCAGCATCGCGTCGACATCGAAAGCATTGTCGTTAACGAAGACCATTCAATAAAGCTGACGCTCTCACAGCGTGGCGAGGCGGATGACCTGGACAAAGAGACCGAGCAGGCCAAGGTCGCGGCGCTTGTGCAGGAAATCCGCAGATTTGCTTCGGGATTTCAATGGAAGGATAACGCCGAATTCTTTATCAACCAGATCAACACCATTGAAATGGCTGCATGCGTCATGGGGCCTGCGCTCGAGATATCCAACGAACAGCGCTACGAGATTCTGGCGCAGGACAGCCGTGCCCAAAGGGCGGAAATCATCGAGAAAACGATCTATGAATTTACGGAAGTCGGCAGAATCACGAACGAAGCGAACACTTCGCAGCAGAAGGAATTCCAGAACAAATACAAAGAGGCGGCCATCAAGCGCCAGATGGAGCACTTGCAAAAGGAACTGGACGAGATGCACCCGGAAAACGTGACCGACATTCAGAAATTCAGCCAAAAGATTCAAGAATCGGGCATGAACGAAACGGCACGCCAAGAAGCTGAAAAAGTCCTCAACCGCCTCAAGCACGAAGGCAAAGAGGGTGTCGAAGCCGCCATGCTTTACGATTATCTCGATTTCGTCACCTCGCTTTCCTGGAAAAAGGAACCCGCCGAACCCATCGATCTCAAGGAAGCACGCCATATTCTGGATGAGGATCACTATGGGCTCGCCAAAGTCAAGGATCGCATCATCCAGCAAATTGCCGTCATGAACCTCAAAAAACAGCAATCCGGATCGATTCTGCTGTTCGTTGGAGCTCCGGGAACGGGCAAGACGAGCATCGGCAAAAGCATTGCCCGTGCATTGGGGCGTGAGTATGTGCGCGTCAGTCTGGGCGGCGTGCATGACGAATCCGATATTCGCGGGCACCGCCGCACCTATATCGGCTCTATGCCCGGTCGCATCATGGACGGCATTCACAAGAGTGGCGTATCGAACCCCGTGATGGTACTCGACGAGGTCGACAAGATGTCCGCATCCTATCACGGCAGCCCCGCCAGCGCCCTGCTCGAAGTGCTCGATCCGGAACAGAATAACACGTTCACCGACCATTATATGAACGTTCCCTACGATCTTTCCGATGTCCTCTTTGTTTGCACCGCCAACACGACCGACACCATCCCGCAGCCCCTGCTCGACCGCATGGAAGTGATACATTTTACGGGTTATACGCCGCTAGAAAAACTGCGCATCGCCAGGGAGCATCTCGTGATCAAATCGATGGAGGCAATGGGCATCCCCAACGGTCAGCTCAGTTTTGAGGACGACGCACTCGAAGCCCTCATCTCGAACTACACGATGGAAGCGGGGGTTCGCGGACTTCGCAAGCACATCGACACACTCTGTCGCATTCTGGCGGTTGAAGTCGCCTCAAATCCCGACAAAAGGCTCATCGTCACGCCCGACGTGGTACACGAAAAGATGGAAAGCAGACCCATTCATCACGAGGAGATTCTGCCGGAACCCGCGGTCGGCGTCGTCACGGGCCTGGCCTGGACGCCGGTAGGTGGCGAGATTCTTCATATCGAAACCAAACTCACGCCGGGCAAAGGCGATGTCATCATTACGGGACAACTCGGCGATGTGATGAAGGAATCGGCCAAAATCGCGCTCAGCCTTGTAAAATCACAATTTCCCGATCAAGCCGAGCAGCTCAAAGAACACGATCTGCACATTCATGTGCCTGCCGGTGCCGTTCCCAAAGACGGGCCTTCTGCCGGTGTTACGCTCACGGCCGCGCTTTCGTCACTTTTGACCGGAAACGTCGTCGATCCGCATATCGCGATGACTGGCGAGGTTGCGCTGCGCGGTGCCGTCACCCCCATCGGCGGATTGCCCGAAAAACTGATGGCCGCTCAGAGAGCCGGTGTCACAAAGGTACTCATTCCTAAGGACAATCTGTATGACATGAAAGACGTGGCTCAGGAGGTCAAAGATAAACTCGAGGTCGTTCCGGTGTCTTCTATCATGGATATTCTGACGCAAACGGGGGTATTGCCAGCGCATTCGAATGTTTAATTCTGGCGCGGCCTATGCGCCGTTGGCGCATACAGCCTGCGTGCTCGCCTATGCTGCGCATACGGCTCGCTTGCGGCTGGCTATCGGCTACGCCGATACGCCGCCGCGGCGTTATATTTTCCTTGACTCGCTCGCCAATAGCGAGCGAATAGAGGTGTTCGCCGGACATAAACTGGCATGATGATTGAGTTTACCATGGAGTGGAATATGGCCAGTGAATTGAAACAAACAGAAGACATGTTGGTGCAGCGCGTTGAGCAAATTATCCTTGAAGCACGCCAGAAAGTCGTTTCTGCCGTCAATACGACCATGGTGGTCACATATTACGAAATTGGCCGCATGATCGTCGAAAATGAACAGAATGGTCAGGAACGGGCTGAGTACGGCAAAGCCGTCTTAAAAAGGCTGTCGGCACATCTGACACAGAAATTTGGCAAGGGGTTTTCCGTGGAGAATCTTGACCGAATGCGTTTCTTTTACAAGACATACTCACAGAATTCGTCAACAGTGTTGACGAAATTCAACCTGAGTTGGTCGCACTATCTGTTCCTGATGCGCATCGACAATCCCGACGAGCGTAGTTTTTATGAAATTGAAGCGACAAATGAGCGATGGAGCCTGCGCGAACTCAAGCGACAGTTTGACTCTGCGCTTTACGAACGTCTGGCTCTGAGTCGGAATAAGGACGAGGTCAAAGGGCTTGCAAAGCAGGGACAGCTTGTTACAAAGCCAAAGGATATTGTAAAAGATCCATACATACTGGAGTTTCTTGGATTGCCCGAGTTGCCTGCATACTCTGAAACAGAAATGGAAGGGAGGATAATTGAAAAGCTGGAGGCGTTTCTGCTGGAACTTGGCAAAGGTTTTACATTTGCCGGACGCCAGGTACGCCTGACGTTTGATGAAAAACACTTTTTTGTCGATCTCGTATTCTATAATCGTATTCTGCAATGTTTTGTATTAATTGATTTAAAAATGGGTGAATTAAC